>JACNFS010000042.1 GCA_014384515.1 Dehalococcoidia bacterium
GACTTGTCCATAAACTCAACAGCTCGGTCGATGTTTTTTAGTTCGTCCTGCACCAGAAGGTCCAGCCACTCCCGCACCTTCTGCACATCGGCGTCTGGTGCACCGGAACGCGTCCAACCCGCCCAACTCGACACCATACCTATGGCACCCACAGATAGTATGGCATCCACATTCTCATCCTCCATCAGGGGCCAAAGAGAAGGATAAGTCACAAAGCCGGCAGCGACAGTATCGACTGGATTAGCATGAGGCCAGCGATCAGGCAAAACCTGGTTCAGTTTTTCGATAGTAGCTGGAGATAGGTTTGCGATACGCAATCCGGCTTTTTGGCAGGCATCAGTGCTCATGACAGCGTGACCGCCGCCAGAACTCAATATTCCTACCCTCTTCCCGCGCGGCCTGGGCTGGCGCAAGAGAGCGGCAGCCACATCAAAAATCTCGTGGATCTCCTCAACTCTGATTACTCCCGCCTGCGTGAGAGCATTTGTATAAAGAGCGTCATCCCCCGAGAGCGCCGAAGTGTGCGACTTAGCAGCTCGCGCGCCTTCTGAAGTCCTTCCTACCTTTAGAATCACAACCGGTTTTCGGGGAGTTATTTGTCGCGCCAATTCAAGGAACCTGCGTCCTTCCCTCAGCCCCTCAACATAGCCCACGATGACTCTCGTCTGCTCATCCTGTCCCAGGTATTCCAGGAAATCCTCGAAGTGGAGGTCGGCCTCATTGCCGGTGCTCACTACTTTGCTGAATCCCATCCCAGCTTCAAGCCCAGCTTGGACTATCTCCAGCAGGAAGCCACCACTCTGAGAAATGAGCCCGATAGCGCCCTTCTTTATGTCATACCTAGGCCTTATAGTAGAGAAAGCCGCATCAGTGTTGAAATGACCCATGCAATTGGGACCGACGAAGCGAAGCCCACCCCGCTTGGCAATCTCGACTGTCTCGGCCTGAATCTGAGCTCCCTTCTCTCCAGCCTCTCCCATCCCGGCGGTAATGACAACCGCTACCTTGACTTTGCTGTCAACGCATTCCCTCATCACTTCCGGGACTCCAGGGAAGGGAATCACAATAACCGCGAACTCCACTGGTTCGGGTACGTCCCGTATATTCTTATAGGCTTTGACCCCCAGAATCTCGGGAGAACTCTTGTTTATGAGGAATATCTTCCTGGAGGCGGGACTCTCAAGTACCCTGTCTGCCACATCATGGCCCCACTTGAAGATCTGGTTGGATGCCCCGATGATTGCTACAGATTTGGGGTTGAATAGACACTCAAGCCGTTGAACGATTGAACTTGCCATAGACTATTCCTGCCTTTCCCGACTGCCACATCAGCCACAATCAGGCATTATCCCTTATGAGCAACTCCAACGTCAAGCCTTGTAATCTCGAAAAAGGGACTAGGCCGTTCTATTTGCCTGGATAAGAGAACCACCCAAAGCTTAATTCTCACGCTCAATCTGTAGACAGAAGCGTGCGGCTACATTATAATCACATCGTGGAGGGTTAAATAGTTGACTAATCAGCCAACATGGCTACATCCCGGCGGCAAGCTTCGTGAAGTCGGCCCCGAAGCGCTGACTGAGGCCGAGCTTCTGGCAATCTTAATCTCGACTGGCACCCAAAACAAGCCGGCGGAGAACATAGCCGAGGAGATTCTTGAACGATTTGGCTCTTTCAAGGGGATGGCGAATCAGCCTCTAAGCAAATTCTTAAAAATGAAAGGGCTGGGAGATGTTAAGGTAATTAGGATCGCGGCCGCCTTTGAGATTGCTCGACGCATCGTCAACGAGGTTTTAGAAGACCGTGAGAAAACCTAGAACTGGCTCAGTCAGAGTGCCCAGTCCGTACCAAGCCAGTACCTGGAAAACAGAGCGGGCTGGTGTGGCAGTCCTCATGCACTGGATGAGGGAGATTATCGAAAATAAAAACCTCGATTTGGGGCTGCCTGATGTGGATACCTCTGGGGCTGACAGGAAATCGCCCGACATAGTAGTCTACGAGTCCCGCCGCAGCCAGAATGTTCTATGCGTTATAGAAGCCAAACAACCTTACTTCGATGTCTTCGACTACGAGCAACTTAAGAAACCAGCCTGGGAAAAAGCAAATGCGAGACATGCCAAATACTTCGCCACCACCAACTTCAAAGAGCTAATCTGGTTCAAAACCGAGGAGGCCAATGCGCAAAAGCCGGATATTGTTGACAAATATCAGCTTTCCTGCCTGGAAAACCTGTACCTGATTGAGGAGACACGGTATAAGGAAAGCATCATCAGGCAGCTGGGGATTTTCCTTACCAAACTCTATGCGGTTCATTCCGGCAAGGAGTCTGAGCCAAAGCTGGCAATCGACGAGCTTCTCATTCACAGAATTCATGACAAGATAACGAGGCTTGCCCGATATTACACCGGAATAATCGAGGATAAATGCCACAAAGACACCGCCTTCGTTTCACAACTCGGCAAATGGTTTGTTGACCAGGGCTGGAGTTTCGCGAAACAGCCTCAGGACTTCGATAGAACGGCACGGCAGACCGCCCACCTGCTGGTGAATAAAATCTTGTTCTATGAGACACTCCAAGCCAAACGGCCACAGGAACTCGACCCTCTGGAAATCCCTGAAGGCTTAACCAAAGGGGCACAACTTCAAAAGATATTGCAGAGTTTCTTTGATGAAGTCCTCAATATAGACTACGAGACAATTTATACCACTGACTTCATCGACGCCATCGCCTTCCCGGAAGAAAAAGAGGTAGTCAACGAAATAAGAGAATTAGTGAATATCCTCAGGCAATACGATTTCTCCAAGCTTGGCTATGACGTCATCGGCAGGATTTTCGAACGGCTCATACCTCAGGACGAGCGGCATGGTTTGGGTCAATATTTCACCAATCCTGATGTGGTTGATATCATCATCGAGTTTTGTCTCAGGCGTGAGGATGACAAGGTTTTCGACCCGGCTTGCGGTGCCGGCACATTTCTGGTCAGAGCTTACCAGCATAAGAAGCTGATGAATCAATACCTAGAGCATGAAGATATACTCGATACCCTTTGGGGGAACGACATCGCCAAGTTTCCGGCCCATCTTGCCACTATAAACCTGGCTATCAACGATTTGGGCGTGGATAGCAACTACCCCAATATTCTTCAGGAAGACTTCTTCAATCTACTGAGCACTGAAGGTGGCTTCGAGCTATCTCAGAAATCAAGAAAGGCAGCAGCAAAAAGACTGGATATGAAGGAGACAGAAATCAGCTATCCTCGCTGGTTTGATTGCATCGTGGGCAATCCGCCATATACCCGCCAGGAGGAGATAGACGAAATCGCTCCCAAAGCTAGAGACTACAAGGGCGGCATCAGAGGCAAAGCCCTGTTCGATAACAAGGGCAAAGCAGTAGCTGAGATATCAAAACGGGCAGGCATCTATGCCTATTTCTTCGTCCATGGCACCAAGTTTCTGCAGAACGGCGGCAGGTTCGGCTTCGTCGTCTCCAATTCCTGGCTCGATGTTGACTACGGCAAAGGTTTGCAGAAATTATTCCTCGAGAATTACAGGATCATCGCCATCATCGAATCCAAGGTTGAGCGGTGGTTTGAGGACGCCGATATAAATACCTGCATCGTCATCCTGGAGAAGTGCTCCGGCGATGACAGGCGCCGGGAGCGAAATGATAACCTCACCCGCTTTGTCTATCTCAAGAAGCCTCTGCGCTACTTCATTCCCGCCGCCCAGGACATCTGGGAGAGACAGGTCGAAAGGCATAACTGTATAAAAGACAAGTTCATTAAGACTATCCTTGCCCACAATGAGCTCTATGAAGATGAAGATTTAAGAGTCTTCCCTAAAAAGCAGGCTGAGATGTGGGATGAAGGCTATAACACTGAAGAAAAGAAATACATCGGCTCCAAATGGGGCAAATATCTAAGAGCCCCAGACATATTCTTTAAGATTCTGGAGAAAGGCAAAGACAAGCTGGTGCCGCTCAAGGAAATCGCCGAGGTAAGACGTGGCTTTACGACGGGTGCCAATGAGTTCTTCTATTTGACTGAAGAGGAGATAAAGAGGCGGGGGATTGAGAAGGAATTCTGGATGCACAAAGACGATAGAGGCAAGTTGGTGCCCAACTATGTAATTAAAAGCCCGAGAGAATGCAAATCAATTATTGTTAAGCCTGAGGATTTGAAATATCGGGTGTTGCTCATTCACAAGGACAAGAAAGCTTTGAAGGGCACCAATGTCCTCAAATATATTCGAGAAGGCGAGAGCAAAGGCTATCACCGAAGACCTACCTGTGCTTCAAGGCAAAGGTGGTATGATTTAGGGACGAGAAGAAGGCCAACCTTAGTATGGGTTAAAGGCATCTGGGACCGCCACTTTGTGCCAATGACTAACCTCGTTTACGCCGATCAACAATTGTATGAGACATATCTAGCAGATAAGGGAAAGACAAACTTCGTTAGTGCGTCTCTAAACTCAACCTTCACTCCTGTTTTTGCGGAGTTCAACGCAAGGGTTAATCTGGGAGAAGGCATCTTATGGATGGCAAGTTACGAAGCGGCTAGTATGCCAGTCCTGAGTCCACAGAGCATTAAAGGACGAGACTTAAGCGATAAGCTTGAAAACATAATTCTTGGGATTTCTAAGCGTCGTATAGAATCCGTTTTCTCAGAACTCGGCGCCTCTTCTCCCGAAGAAGTCTCCCTCGACAAAGTCAAGCCTGACCGCCGCGAGCTGGACAAGATTGTCATGGGAGAAATTCTTGGCCTGACCGACGAAGAGCAGCTTCAGGTCTACCGGGCAGTCATTGACCTGGTCAAGTCCAGGATTGACAAAGCAAAGAGCTTCGGCAAGAGGAAAAAGACCAGGGAAGGCATCGATATCGATTTGCTGGTCAAAACGGTGATGGAGAAAATCGGCAATGATACCCTGGGTAAGTTCTATCAGGAAAAGGTTTCAAGCCAAAAGGCGCTTTCTATCAAAGTGCTGCCCAAAGCTACTGATGACATTACCATCAAGCAGGGTCTATTTGGCTGGCGGCTTTATTCAGGCAAAAAGTACATAGAATGCGCTTCAGAGCTTGAAGCCCGCTACTTAAAGGTCTGGCTTGAGGCTGGAGCAGAAGAAATTGAAGTGCCTGAAGATGAGGACTACTTAAAAACCATAGTCCCCGAGATGGAGAAGCTCAAGGCCAAAATAAACGAAGTCATCGAGGACCAACTCAGCTTCATTGCTAACGTCAGAACCAGAGATAGAATCCTCCACCAACTATGGCGCGAGCTTACCAACTAAATCGTCAAGATAAGGCAAGCTGACCTTGCTACAGTTCTTTGAACTGATGCACATAAATGAATTTATTGGAAATGACAGAATTTAATACTTATGTAGATAAATCCGGGGATAGGGGTACAGGGGGAAGGGAACGAAGTGGCTTGTTATCACCGCGTGGATGTTTGCTTTCTGCCGTCTTTCAATTCAGCTGGTAGATTACGCATACGTCTTAATCTTCCGCCTTTCCAATAATTGAATAATCTCTTTCGAATTAGGAAGGTCATCTACATTCACACCGTTGCTAACACCAAGCAATTCCACCCCAATTGGTGTATCGTCAAGTGCGTAATCGATATATCTCATGTTATCTAGGGATTTGGTGTAGGAGTATGGTTTATCCGCAAGATACACATAGACAGCATCGGCTTCTTTGTCATATGTAGATTTTAGAATCATCGATTAACCCCCTTCTCTCCTTCTTAACCCTCTACCCACATTACAGTAATAACTGTATCACGGCTACTGTTGAGCACAACCTTTATACATCCACCACTTGGGTGGTCAGCAATATAATGTCTATTCCCGTTACTCTCCTCAAACTCCAACTTGCAATTATTGAGACAAAATCGTACATCTGCCTTCGAAATGCCCTTCTGTTCCATCCGTTCTCGGGCATGGTCAGTATAATAAAGCATTCAGTTGATCTATGGTAATTACAACCGCATCTATAGACTCAATTGTATAACATTTGTCAATACCTTTCCAATGTTTGATATTGACACCTATATACTACTATAATCATTATTAAAGGAGAGTCATTGTGGCAAGTAAACCAAGGGATACCTACAAGTATATATTCAAAGATGGTCACAAGATTGTACATGCTGGCATAACTAAAGACCTAGAACGCCGAGAGAAGGAGCATCAACAGAAGTACCCTAAAGGCCAAATAAAGCCAGTAGGTCACCGTACAACAGAAGAAGCTGCGAGAAAGTGGGAAAAGGACAAAGGGTATAGCTAATATTCTTTTACTTCAAATGCTGTCTCGTCAAACTCACCAGTTTCTGCTAGAAAGTAATATTCTCTACCGTCAACAGAAATTATGGAATAGTAAGGACTTTTCTTGATTGCTATCCTTTGGTTAGTTAACATGTCCTGATATTCGAATGGCTTAATAAGTGCTAATCCATCCTGCTCTTCCTCAATTGCCTCAAGGATTTCCTCTCTCACCTCTTTCCACGTAACAGTTTTAGGAATTTTGAAAAATGGGAAACCCATACTATCCTCCTCTTTGTTCTTCTAAGCTAATTTCCTTGCTAATCCTATGTTCGATTTCGGCTTGATTCCTTGCCCCCCTTAGGGTTTTATTGGCTTGCTTGAGAATCTCAACGCTATCTTCATTAACTGACCCAAATTTCCGTATAGCTATAAATAAAGCGGGCGCAATTAAGACATCAACGATCGCAAACAATTGTGACGAATACCAAGCTAGAACACCAAATATGACACCGATTGTGACAAGGCAAATAATCAGCTTCTTCAAGAAACGTAATGAATCGTCATTAGTGCGAAAGGATTTATAAATAACGCCAACAGCTAGGGGAATCATGCTTACCATGTTATTTTAGTCTTCTCGGTCAAAAACGGCAATAGTCTACGCGCTCCTAGGGTATAATTGCGAATTGTTAAATGTTTGCCAAGCACCAAAAGTCGCATAGTTGGCTCCCCAATCTCTCTAAATAGACAAGACAGCAAGCTAAAGTTATAATTGTCTGGTGCCTTCCCAGCCCAAAGTGCTATTCTCTGAAGACGAAATCAAGCAGGCCGTAGCCAGGCTTGCCGCTGAAATCAAACAGGATTACCAAGGCAAGCAGCCCTTGCTCATCGGCGTTCTTAAAG
>JACNFS010000040.1 GCA_014384515.1 Dehalococcoidia bacterium
ATGGCGCTGAGTATTATCTTTCAATTCCATTATGGTTCGATTCCAACCCTGGTTGATACCTTTTGACACTCATAAGCAAAGTTGATAAGCTTGAAGAAGCTTCAGAGGAGGTGAAAGTGCCTGACGAAACAGGTAGTGTAGATATGGAGACAATCGTCTCGCTGTGCAAGCGGCGAGGCTTTATCTTCCCTGGCAGCGAAATCTACGGTGGGCTGGGAAGCTGCTGGGATTATGGACCGCTGGGGGTGGAGCTGAAACGGAATGTGAAGAACGCATGGTGGCGAGCAGTTGTCCAGGAACGAGATGACATGTTGGGGATAGATGCCAGCATAATGATGCATCCTCAAACCTGGGTAGCTAGCGGTCATGTGGAGGGCTTCTCTGATCCTCTAGTAGAGTGCAAAGCCTGTCACCGGAGATGGCGGGCTACCGATTTGAATGGCAATAGCTGTCCTGATTGCGGTGGGGAACTGACCGAGCCGAGGCTGTTTAACTTGATGTTCAAAACCTTCATGGGCCCTGTAGAGGACAGCGCCAGCATCGTTTATCTACGTCCAGAGACGGCTCAAGGCATGTTTGTTAATTTCGATAATGTGCTGGCTTGTTCCAGGAAAAAGTTGCCTTTTGGTATTGCCCAGATAGGCAAGGCGTTTCGCAACGAAATCACTACGGGTAACTTCATCTTTAGAACCAGGGAGTTCGAGCAGATGGAGGTTGAGTACTTCGTCAGGCCTGGGAGTGATGAAGAGTGGTTCAATTACTGGGTGAAGGAGCGCTTTGATTGGTATTTACACCTAGGCATCAAGCAGGCGAGGCTGCGTCTCCGCCAACATGGCAAAGAAGAACTGGCCCATTATGCCAAAGACTGTTACGATGTCGAGTATCTTTTCCCTATGGGATGGGCGGAGCTTGAGGGTATTGCTAACCGCGGTGACTTCGATCTTGCTCAGCATTCCAAGTATAGCAACAAGAGCTTGACTTACTTCGATGAGGAGACTGGCGAGCACTATACGCCCTATGTTATTGAGCCTTCGGCTGGTGTTGACCGCTCGGTGCTGAGTTTCCTTGTGGACGCCTACGATGAAGACTTGGCTGAAGGGGAAATCAGGGTGGTTTTGCATCTTCACACTGAGTTGGCTCCGATTAAGGTGGCTATTCTGCCTTTGAGCAGAAATGAAAAGCTGGTGCCGCTAGCCAGAGAGGTTTACACTGAGCTTCGCCGTCATTTCATGACGCAATATGATGATGCCCAGAGCATAGGTCGGCGTTATCGTCGCCAGGATGAAATCGGCACTCCCTTCTGTGTTACGGTTGATTTTCAGTCGCTGCAGGATAACCAAGTTACCATTCGGGAACGGGATAGCATGGCGCAGATTAGGTTGCCGATAAAAGAGTTAGTGAGGACTTTGCAGGCTAAGCTGGGTGGTGAGCCTTTCGCCACTCAAGATTTGTGGACGGCGAAGACAGTTGATGCTTTGGAAGAATGAAGATCCTGCATTTTGCTGACCTTCATCTAGGCGTGGAGACCTACGGTAGTGTCGACCCGGCTACCGGATTATCGACAAGGTTACTTGATGTCCTGGGGGCTTTGGATGAGGTGGTGGAATACGCCGTAGGTAATGCGGTAGACCTGGTCGTTTTCTGTGGCGACGCCTACAGAAGCCGTGACCCTTCCCAAACTGAGCAACGGGAGTTTGCTAAACGACTCAGACGGTTGTCCGAGAAGGGAATTCCTGTTTTCCTTTTGGTCGGCAATCATGATTTACCGAGCGCCATAGGCCGGGCTACTGCTGTAGATATTTTCGATACCTTAGCCGTGAGCCATATCTATGTCGGCAAGCGTCCTGATATCTACCGCATACCAACCAAGCAAGGCTATGTGCAGGTGGTGGCGTTACCCTGGCTGAGGCGAAGCGCACTGTTGAGTCGGGAGGAGGCCAAGAATCTTAGCATAGACCAGGTGAATGACCGGCTGCAGGAGATAATGACTCGGAGGCTAATGGACATGATTTCCGAGCTTGACTCAGCTTTGCCGACGCTTCTGGCCGCCCATGTATCCGTGTCAACAGCCAAACCAGGGTCGGAAAGGAGCATGGTAGTCGGTAGAGACCCCGTTTTGCTGGTGGGAAATATTGCCCATCCTGCTTTTGACTACGTAGCTCTGGGGCATGTTCATAAGCGTCAGGTTTTGTCTCAAAACCCACCTGTCGTTTATGCTGGTAGCCTGGAGCGTCTCGACTTCGGCGACGAAGCTGAGGACAAAGGTTTCTACGTGGTTGATATTGAGCTAGGAGGTAGGGAGAGGCATATAACCTATGAATTCCACAAGGTTGATGCCCGTCGCTTTTTAACCGTTAAAGTGGATATAGATGCTGATGACCCTGACCCTACGGCCGCTATTTTGGAAGCTATTGCCCGGCAGCAGGCGGCAATCAAGGAGGCCATAGTCAGGATTCAGCTATCTCTCCCCGGGACTCTGGAGACTTTGCTTCGGGATGGTGAGATCCATAAGAGTCTCAAAGAGGCTTACCATGTCACTATTGCCAAGGAAGTCAGGCAAGAGTCGCGCCTCAGGTTGGGTGATTGGGCAAGCGAGGAGTTAACACCGATTGAAGCACTGAGGATTTACTTGGAGACGAAGAGCATATCCAGGGAACGTCAGGAGGTCCTCCTTGAATATGGGGAAAGGTTGATACGGGAAGCATGAGCAAGGATAGGACGCATTATGGTGATGGAAAGGTAGTGTGAAGTGAAGATTGGTATAAGAGGCAAGATCCTTATCCCTTTTTTGGCTTTGCTTTTTGTTTCGCTTGGCATTATCAGCTCTCTGGCACTTCGCAGCATATATGAGGTGGGTTATCTTGCCAAGCAGGACAGCATTACCATGGGGGAGACCGTTGTAAGGAAGAGTATTGCTGCATTGGAGGACCTGGGGAGGAGACTAATACAGCGGAGGGCTATTCAGGCTGCCGAAGAGATGCAGCTTTTCGCTGAGCTTCACCCAGAGCTGGAGATTTCCGAATGGGAGGAGAATGAGGACCTGAAGGAAATTGCTGTCCGACAAGTGGGGCACACCGGGAACACCATGGTGTATGATAGCTCCTACATAGTCCATTTCCACGTAAACCCTAAGATGGTGGGCAATAATCTGCACAATGTAGCCGGTGAGCCTACCCATTTTTGGCCCATTATGGAGAGGAGCTTGGGTGGGGAAGCTTCCGGCTATTACGACTGGGAAGACCCCGAAGGAAACGTTCGCAAAAAATACATGTATTGTATCCCTGTAGAAGGGACAGAACTTGTGGTAGCTGCCTCTACGTACATTGACGAATTCTCGGCACCTCTTGATGAAACGAAAGCAGACATAGCCTCTGCTGTTTTGGCTACCAGTCAATACATAGACGAGCAAATGGAGAAAGCTCAGTTGACTTTCATTGTTATTATTTTTGGCGTGATTCTTATTGCCGGTGCGGTGATATTTCTGCTGTCAAGGGCAATCACGAGGCCAATCCTGGCGCTCACTGAAGGCGCCGAGGTGATAGGGAAAGGCGAACTTGACTACAGCATCAAGGCGGACACTGGCGATGAAATCCAGCAACTGGCTGAGCAATTCAATGCCATGGCTCGCGCACTCAAGGAGTCCTATGCTAACCTGGAACAGAAAGTCGAGGAGCGAACCAAGCAAGAGCGACAGCGGGCAGAGCAATTGCGCACCATAAACGAGGTCAGTCGCAAAATCAGCTCTTTCGTGAACCTGGATGAACTGATTCCATATGTAGGCAATATACTTCGCCAGACCTTTCACTATCACAATGTCAACATCTTTCTGTTCGAGCCCGGCTCTGGGAAACTCACTCTCAAAGCGTTGAGTGTTAGTGGACAAAAGGGATTTATAGCGGTGGGCGTACCGCTCGAGGTAGATGAGGATGGTATCGTGGGTTGGGTAGCTCGAACAGGTGAGCCGCTGCTGGCAAGCGATGTAGACAAGGAGCCCAGGTATCGCGCCGTTGAGGCATTGAGCGATACCAAGTCCGAGCTTGCCGTTGCTGTTAAGATAGGAGAGAAGGTTCTCGGAGTTCTGGATATTGAGAGCATTGAGGTCGATGGTTTTGGGGAAGCAGACCTGTTTACCGCCCAAACCGTAGCTGACCAACTGGCTGTAGCCATTGAAAATGCCCGCCTTTATGAAGAAACCGGTCAGATAGCGGTGATGGAGGAGCGAAACCGCATGGCAAGGGAGATCCATGACACGCTGGCTCAAGGGTTTACCGGTATTATATTGCAGCTTGAGGCGGCAGAACAGGCGTTGAGCGACAATTCCCCAGGTCTGGAGCGACATTTGAACCAGGCCGGAAGTCTAGCTCGGAAGAGCCTGGCTGAAGCCCGGCGCTCAGTGTGGAATCTCCGCCCTCAAGCTTTGGAGCAGCTTCCCTTGGCCGAGGCTCTGCGACATGAAGTAGAAAGGTTCACTCAGGAGACCGGTGTAGATGCTCGCTTTGTTATCTCTGGCGACAGGCGTGATCTGTCACCTGATGTGGAAGCTGGTGTTCTGCGTATCTGTCAGGAATCCCTTGCCAACGTGAGAAAGCATGCCAAAGCCAGTGAGGTGGAGGTTAATTTGGCTTTCGACGAAGCAGCAATAAGCTTGAGCATTACCGACGATGGCGTGGGCTTTAGACCGCAAACCCTAAGTAGAACCAGCAAGAAACGGCGTGGGTTTGGATTGGTCAGCATACAAGAGCGTGCCCGTGGGTTAGGTGGTACACTTGAAGTGCAGAGTAAGAAAGGAAAAGGAACGGTGGTGCGGGTAGTGATTCCTACCAAGCAGGAGGTGTAATGGTGGAAGCCATTAGGATTCTGATTGCTGATGATCATCCGGTGGTTAGAGAGGGACTGTTTGCTATGCTGAGTAGGCAGTCTGACTTTGAGGTAGTCGGGGAGGCTAGGGATGGTGTGGAAGCGGTAAACAAGGCCAAAGAACTGAGCCCAGAGGTGGTCCTCATGGACCTCCGAATGCCTGAACTCGATGGGGTCGAGGCGATGAATCAGATAAAGTCTGCGAAACCGAATACTAAGTTCATAATCCTTACTACCTACAGTGACGACGACTATATCTTCCGCGGCATTGAAGCTGGCGCTCGAGGATATCTCCTTAAAGATGCGCCTAGGGAGGAGCTGTTCAAGGCAATAAGAGCTGTTCATCGTGGCGAGTCGCTCATTCAGCCGGTGGTGGCATCAAAGGTACTTGACCGCTTGACCGAGCTGTCTCGCCGGGCCCCGTCTGGCGAGGAGCTTTCTGAGCGAGAGCTAGAAGTATTGCGACTTATGGCGAAAGGGGCGGCCAACAAGGAGATTGGCGTTGAGCTTTCCATCGCGCAGAGCACCGTGAAGACACATATCAGTACCATTTTTCAAAAGCTAGGTGTGAACGACCGTACTGAAGCCGTCACTGAAGCTTTGAAGAAAGGCATCATCCGCCTTTAGTCATACTAAAGTATGATCGTGCATCGGAGAAAGGGTTGACCTCGAAGTCAACCCTTTTTCTTTATAGAATCAGCCAGTCTCCCGATTACATGTCGAATGTGAGGGGGTAAACTTGGCAGTGAAGGCTATTATTAAGGAAGCCAGCCATGACAAAGGGAGAGACCTACATCAGCGAAGAAACACCGGCTGAACTTACCGAAATCCCGGTCACTTTTGGGAGTGGAGAGGTAAAGCTCGCGGGAGAGATTCTATTCCCCAACACCGGGCATCCCGTGCCTGGTGCCGTTCTTTGTCACGGTTTTGGCTCTAGTCATCGTGCTGTAAAAGCCGGTGCTCGAATTATTGCCAATCATGGGGTGGCAGTTCTCATTTTTGATTTTCGCGGTCATGGCTCTAGCGAAGGTATACTCGATGGAAACATAGTGGAGGACGTTGTTGATGCCTGGCACTTCCTCTCCGAGTTTCCCGGGGTTGATAAAAGGCGTATTGCTCTTATCGGTCATAGCATGGGTGCTATGGCAGCTATTCTGGCCGCTCGCCAAGTTAACCCTCGTGCTCTGGTTGCGTTATCATGCCCGCCAGAACTCGACGGCAAGCTGGTGAAGGCTGCCCTCACCATCCTTAAGAAGTGGATTAACAAGGGTATTACTGTGGAGAATTTTCCTCAGGATGACGCATTTCCCTGGTTAAAGGGGCCCTTCACTGTGTTGTCGGGCCTGTGGATGCATTTGCTGGCTTATGGTCTACGTGTCGACTGGTGGGGGTTCCTTGAGGTACTAACGAAAGCGAAAATGTCCACCGCCTTGCGTGAGCTCAAGAACTGTGCAACGCTTTTTGTCCATTGTGAGGGGGATAATTTGACTCCATATCAGCCGGCGCTAGAACTCTACGAGAAAGCTAGGCAGCCCAAGGACTTGTTTTTGGCCAAGGGCGGCTTTCATTCCGCGCCACTTCAGCTCGGAGGTCTGCGTGGGGGATGGACACGATGGACTGTGGCTACCTTGATGGCTAACTAGGCGAGGTATGGTATCATTTAAGATAAGAAAGAGCAAGGGCTTCACACCAGGGGAGGTAAAATGGAAAAGACAAGGGTGCTTATCGTCGATGACAATGAAGTGGTTAGAGAGGGACTGAAAAGCATCTTCGAACCCCAGGCTGATATCGAGGTGGTAGGTCAGGCTGTGGATGGCTTGGACGCAGTGGCAAAGGCGGAGAAATTAGAACCTGATGTTATCTTGATGGATGCGCAGATGCCTGGGATTGATGGCACGGAGGCAACTCGGCGCATCAAGCAAATCCTCCCTGATGTCAAGGTCTTGTTTTTGACAGTATATGGTGAGTATGTTGGGTCGGCGCTCGCCGCTGGGGCTAGCTGGTATCTGACCAAGGACTGCAGACGCCAGGACCTGCTGGAAGCCATCAGGGTGTTGGCGCAAAGCAGCCGGGCGAAGGCAAGACGAACGAGCTGAGTAGGCCTGTTCTGTTTCAATAGGCGGTGCTAGCCGCCAATGCTGCTTCTGATTCTGAATCCTCTGTATCCTGTTATTG
>JACNFS010000039.1 GCA_014384515.1 Dehalococcoidia bacterium
TTTTGGAGATTGCCACGTCGCCTGCGGCTCCTCGCAATGACAGGCGGGGGTTTCCTGGGAGAATCCACGGATTTGTGGTGCCTGTGCCATCTTGGCGATGGAGGCTGCAATGAATGAACCAATGAGCGCGGAAGAAATGAAAGCAAAGATTGATTTTGAGTGGGATGATGGGCATGTGGTGCCAGAGGTGGTCAATCCAGAGGTGGAGTTCTTGTTTCGGAGGATGATTGAGACCACTCACCAGAAGGTGGACCCGAAGCAGGGAGAGAGAATACTGGATGTCGGGTGTGGGCGGGCTACCGACGGTGTGAAACTTGCCCGGGAGGGAGCGGTGGTTATCGGCCTGGAGCCCTCCCACATAATGATAGCGCATGCGCGAAGGCACATTGCAGAGAACGGCGCGGACATGGCTGTAATTCATGGCGTAGGTGAGTATTTGCCCTTCAGGCCTCAGTCTATGGACAAAGTTGTGTGCAAGGGAGCTTTGGACCATTTTCTTGACCCGGTGAAGGTGATAAGCCAGATTGCCTTGGTGCTCAAACCTGAAGGGAAGGCCGTAATATCTATTGCCAACTTTGAGAGCTTGGGCTTCAAGCTGGGGAAGGGGGTATGCCGGTTCAGAAAACTGCTTGGCTTCAAGGATGGCGAGGGAAAGCTGCCATGGGAAATACCCGTCGACCATACGGTGAAGTTCGATTATCATTTAGTCAGACGTCTGGTGAATAAGGACTTCGAAGTGGAACAAGGGATTGGGGTGTCGTTGCTCTTTGGTGTCCCGTGGTGGGGTACGTTCTTATCCAAGTGTCCCCCAGGTATGTCGCGGGCCATTCTCAACACATTGGACAAGGTCGCCCGACACGTTCCTTCCCTGAGCGACGTTGTTGTATTGAGATGCAGGCCGAAGAACGGGGGGAAAAGGTCACTGTCGCAGAGTTCTACTTCTTGACCAACAGGACTGACAGGATGTCGTATTTTCCCTGTACCTCATGGATTTCGCCGATTTCATCTCTGTGTCTATCGATTAACTTGTCAACAGCCTGAGTAACCTCCGGCCAGTCATGATACTTATAGTCATGTAAACCAAGCACGCCACCGGACACAAGATGAGGCCAGACAATGTAGAAATCGTTGGTTACGAATGCCTCTTGGTGACAGCCATCAATGAATCCGAAAATGAATTTCTGTTCTCTGGCGAATTTGATTTTCCTGGAGTCTTCCCTGATGGTTATGATGTTGTCAAAACCACTGGTTGTCTCCTCGTAGACTTCCCACATGGAGCGCCCTTCCAGATAGGCATCGTAGACAGCACGCGCCGTTATCCCGCTCTTGCTTACGGTTTGGTCAAGGCCAGGTTCGAAGGTATCGATGGCGTAGACCTTTTTTCCGTATTTGCTGGCAAATTCGGCTAGCTTGACAGTGCCGCCTCCCATAAATGCGCCGATTTCGATTACGTCGCCGTCCAGTCTCTGTAGTGACCGTTTCTTAATGAAGGCCACCAGCTTTTCATAGCCTACAAAATCATCTGCGGGGACGTTGCGTTTGAAAATGTCCCTGAGCGCTCTTTTGAACTTAATCGTCGGATTGCTCATAGAAAACAGACGCCGGTTTGTTCTTATCCGGAAGTTGAGCTGTCGCCGCCATTATTACCGCGGCTGAGGCCCAAGTGGGCTTTTGCTCAGGCCAAATCATCTCTTCAGGTATCTTTATCCCTGTCCAAAAGCTGCCAGGGTGGTCTTGCAGCCTCAGTATCCAATCTAGCAGTTGTTCGGCTCTATCGCGTTCGCCTACTCGCATTAAAGCCATAATCAATTCACAGGTCTCGGCTACTGTTACCCACCACGGTACTTCAAAGACACATTTGCATCCCCAGTTATCGATGACAAAGTCTTCCCAGCGGTCTAGCAGATGCTTTCTGGCTCTCTCCCCGTTGATTATCCCGGCAAGGACTGGGTAGAACCAGCTTACCGCATAGTCACGTTTCCCATAGCCTGACCTGTCGAAAAGCTCGGGGCGCTCTCTGATTGCTTTGGCCAGTCTCTCGCTGGCTGCTTCCCAGTCGGTTCTATTCAGCCCCAGTGTGTTGGCAATCCTTATGCCGCATGTCAGGCTCAGCCAGATGCAGCTTGATGAGGCCAGCAATGCTGCTGGCCAAGCCACATTCTTCGTGTCGCGACTGCAATGAATCTCACCGGTTGCCTGCTGTAGACACAGAGTAAAGGCCATGCTTTTCTCGACCGTAGGCCACATCTGTTTAAGGAAACCAACGTCGCCGGTGGCCAAATAATGGCACCAGAGCCCAACCGCTATATAAGAGCTAAAATTAGCGTCTCTGGTTAAGTCGTGGGGTTGGCCATTTAGGTAACTGTACCACCAGCTTCCGTCAGGATTCTGAACATCGCGCAACCACTCATAAGCCTTCTCGGCCTCATTAGGTCTGTGCGACAAATCGAGGGCGATAGCACATTCTACATGGTCCCAAGGGTCGGTTATCCCATCCTTATACCAGGGTATAGCTCCGGAGGGAAGCTGGTGATTACTGATAAAGGTTGCCGACTGGTGGATTAGCTCTTGTAAATCATTCGACATTTTCCCTCTCAGCCTTCATTGTTCTGCTTCCGACTCTTGCGGGCGTAAAGGACGATGCTCTTGGAGAAGAAATTGTTGAGGAAATCATCAAGCAGGCGGACAGGTTTGCTTTTGGTTTCTATGTCCCACACCAGGAATCTGTGGTAAAGAGAAGGGATTAGGGCTTTGTCATTATTCATCCCGAAGAGGCAACGTGATATCCAGTAGAAGGAATGCAGAGCATGCTTGTGGCGGACGGCGTAGACATCCAGGTTATTCTGGCGCAGCTTGGAGAGAAGCTGGGGCGCTTTGTAGATCCTGACGTGTCCCCCCGAATTGTTGTGATAATCGTTGGATAGCTTCCAACAGATGGCTTCGGGGAGGTAGGAAGGAACGCTGACAGCAAGAGTTCCGTCGTCCTTCAGCACTCTCACCAGCTCAGCGATACCCTGGCAATCATCGGGGATATGCTCCAGTACCTCTGAACAAAGGATTTTGTCGAAGGAGGCGTCGCTGAAGGGGAGGCTCAACATGCTTCCCTTGAGCAGGAGCCATTTTCCTTTAGATTCTCCCTGCTTATCTAGAAGCCAAAGCACATGCTGTGCCTTCTTGAGGTTGACCTGCTCAAGGTCCAGGGCACAAACTAAGCAATCGCCTTGTTTACATGCTTCCCAACTGTGTCTGCCCTCGCCGCAACCGACGTCTAGAAGTCGCTCACCGTCGCCAATCCCTAGGAGCTCATAGTCGATGGTGAGCATTCACAACACTCCTGATATACTTCTAGTGTCTTTTTGGCGGCCTGTTCCCATGTGAGGTGTGTCTCCACCCTCTTTCTTCCTGCTTCACCTAGCTTTCTGCGCAAATGCTTATCACACAGCAGCCGCTTAATGGCTGCGGCTAACGCGTGAGGGTCAGCCGGTGGCACAAGGATTCCTGCATCACCATCTTGTCCTACTACCTCGGGGAGTGCTCCCGCCGTTGTGGCGATAACGGGGAGGCTGCAGGCCATTGCCTCAGCGGCAGGTAGGCCAAAGCCTTCATACAGGGAGGGGACGACGCTTATCTCTGACATTGAATAACGTTTGACTAACTCCTCAGTGCTTATTCTACCGGTGAAGGTCACTGTATCCTCAAGTCCGTACTCTCTAACTAGCTTCAGATGTTGACCATCTGCCGAAGTGTTACCCACGACGGTCAATTTGGCCTCTGCTTCTCCTCGCAATAGTTGGAGTGCTTTGAGCAGATGACGGACGCCCTTTATCGGCTTTTCTCCACTGTTTATCAGGATGAGACTGTTCGGCTCCTTGGGCACGCTATCATCGCTTTTGAAGAGGTCAGTATCAATGCCATTAAGTGCCACTCTTAGCTTGCTGTGAGGGATTTCAAGATGGTGCTCTAAATCTCTAGCCGAGCTTTGGGAAACGGTTATTATTCTATCCATTCGCTTAGCTACTCGTCGTTGCATCGTGCAGAAGGAGTACCATCTCATTAGCCCTAGCTTGTTCAACAGGTTACTAGTGTTGGCAATATCTAGGTCTCTGTCAATGGGAATGGGGTGATGAATAGTGGCAACAACAGGGATTTCCATTTTCTTGATCCAGAGCAGCCCATAACCCAGGCTCTGGTTATCGTGGATAATATCGAATCTATCATGGCTCAGAAGCTTTTTCAGCTTGTAATAGGCTCTGATGGTGAAGGCAAGCGGTTCAGGGAACGTTCCAGAGAATGAGGTGGCAAGTTCGTAAAGGTTCAGAGGGCTGCGCAGTAGAGCATAACCCAGTGTACGATCATCTGGCGACTGGTAGTAGCTATAACTTCGAAGCTTGTGAAGTTTTACTCCGTCTGGAGGAGTTGGGTAGGGTGGGGCGCCAATTATCTCAACTTGATGTCCCAGTTTTTGAAGTTCACGGGCCAGGTAATACACATAAATCCCCTGGCCACCACAGTACATATTCCCCCGATATGATAGGAGACATATCTTCATTAATGTACTTACTACCTTTAATTATGTTGTAGGGATGTCCCTTTACTATCGCCACCAAATCGCGACGACAAAGCTCATAACAGCAAAACCACAACCGCTAAGGTCTGAGTATCGAGGCTTTCATGACCCAGCGATGGTTGCCCCAGATCAACCTACTGAGCTTACGCTTATCTCGGCCCGTTAGTTGCTATTTTGGCTTTTCAGCTAATCTATGGTTCTATTTCTTGACTAAGTAACAGCTGGCGTCTCACCAGGATGGAGTTTTTTCCATTTCTCCACAAGCTGCGTGCGGCTTTCTTTATGGGCAGGGTCGAGGATGCAGCAATCTACTGGACATACCTCAACGCACTTGGATTCTTCAAACCAGCCAACGCATTCCGTGCACTTGTCAGGGTCAATTTCGTAGATTGTTTCTCCTTCCTTGATAGCTTCATTCTTGCATTCCGGCTCACAAGCCCCGCAGTTGATGCATTCGTCGGTGATGGTGTAAGCCATTTCTTGATTGAACCTCCTTCGTTTTTATTGCGGTCAACCGCTATTTCAAGCAATCTCCTTCTGGGCTCAGGGCGGTACTACCTTTCGTCATTCTCGACAAAGCTCCCGGGCGAACTTGTCTCTCAGAGCGGTAACAACATGCTCAGGCACCATGTTGTCCAGACAGCCTTCTAGCTTGGCCACTTCCTTAAGCAGGCTCGAGGCCAGGAATTGGTATTGCAAGCTTGCCATAAAACAGACCAGTTCAAGGCCAGGTGCCAGCTTCTTGTTCATCATTGCCATCTCAAACTCTCGCTCAAAATCAGAACTCATCCTTAGTCCCCGTACCATAACTTGTGCACTGGCCTTCTTGGCGAACTCAACAGTAAGCCCGGAATAGGACTGGACCCGGACGTTGCTCAGATGTGCTACCGCTCGCTGAACCATTTCTACTCTCTCTTCGGTGTTGAAAAGGAGTTGTTTCTCAGATCTGTCATAGACACCAATGATCAGCTCATCAAATAGTGATGATGCCCGTCTGATAATATCTAGGTGTCCATTAGTTATAGGGTCAAAGCTGCCGGGATAGATAGCGGTAGTCAAGGGTTAGCCTCCTTCTGATATATTGAGATACAGGTGTCGCCATATCGTCTTTCTTTGATTAAGGATAGTCCGTCGTAAGTATGATGTAACGGAGACCGGAAAGCATGAGAGACTACAACTAAGGATTTGCCGCTCAAAAGTTGTGAGTTGGCTAGTTGAGTTACCATGCCGTTTATCGATGGGTCTGAGTAAGGCGGGTCCATGAATATGACATCGTACTTGTCACGCAAAAAGGTGAAGGCTTTAGCTACGCCGCAGCAGTAGACATGAGCCTTTTGTGATAACCCAACCTTCTCCAAATTCTGCTTAATGATAGCACAACATCGGGGTTCTTGGTCAACAAAATCAACCCATCCCGTGTCGCGGCTTAAAGCTTCGATACCCAGGGCACCACTGCCAGCATACAAATCAAGCCCTCGGGACAAATGACTGGTGAGGGAGGCCAGAATGGAAAAGATGGCTTCTCTTACCCTGTCCGTTGTCGCACGAACCAACCGATTCCTGGGTAGTTTTAGCTGTTGCCCTTTGGCTATGCCGCCAGTAATCCGCATTGTCGATAACAATTGCCAGCACTATTATACCTTGACTTATTCTTTAGTCAAGCTTGCCTTCTATTTTGAGGTTGTGGTATACTGGCGGGCGGTATTTTCAGTCGAGGAGACGCGGGTATTTGCTGGCAGAGTACGGTTACATCGGCATACTTCTTGTCGTAGCTCTTCTGTTCACAGTTACAATACTGCTCATTCCTTTAGCTCTTGGTTTTCTTGGTATCGTTCCCAGGAAGAGCAACCCAGCCAAGACTTCCACCTATGAGTGTGGCATGGAAACTATCGGCAAGACCTGGGTCCAGTTTAACTTCCGCTACTACTTCTTCGCTATCCTCTTTGTTGCTTTTGATGTATTGACTGTTTTCCTATATCCCTGGGCAGTTAATCTCAAGGGGCTGGGCTTGGTTGGCTTGATTGCAGTGGCTGTTTTCTTCGGAATTCTCATGGTGGGATACATTTATGCCTGGCGAAAAGGAGCCTTGGAGTGGAAATAGAAGAGTACCGGATTGCGTCTTCGAACGAAGTTGATGCTGCTGAGGCGTTGAGAATCAGCTCGCTGAAGGAGGCCTCCCAGCAGCCAATACCTGATCCTGATAGGTGGCTTGAAGAGGAAATTGGACGCAATGTTCTTGTGACAACAGTCGATTATGTGCTTGATTGGGCACGGTCGCGGTCAATATTTCCGCTCATGTTTGGGTTGG
>JACNFS010000119.1 GCA_014384515.1 Dehalococcoidia bacterium
GTAGAGTGTCGTCGCTGGTTTGTGCTTTGGCGGACCGATAAGGAAGAACGAAGGAGATTGGTGTAGCTATGGCGAGACCTCTGTGGTTAGTGAAACTTATCAAGGTTGGTTTTCCGGGCCGTTTTCTTATCGCCAAGCTGACAAAGGTGCCAATCATTGGAAGAATCCTTGATCACTGGCTGTTCGAGGGTGACGACATAATCTATCTACCCAGGGACGGGGTGATTCAGATAAACAAGCCAGTCGACATGCCGGGGGAGATGGTATTGCCATCTCAGGTGGTGGACTATTTCATAGACAAGGCCAGTTATCACTGGATTATGAATGTGTGTATCTGTCGCGATGCCATGAAGTGTAAGCAGTACCCGATCGATTTGGGCTGCCTCTTTCTGGGGGAGGCGGCATTGGGCATTAATCCACAGCTTGGACGCAGTGTAACCAAAGAAGAAGCGCTGGAGCACGTACAACGCTGTCGTGAGGTTGGCCTGGTTCATCTGGTTGGCCGTAACAAGCTGGATACAGTTTGGCTCGGTGTTGGCCCGGGCAATAAGCTTCTTACTGTCTGCAACTGTTGTCCCTGCTGTTGCCTTTGGCGAGCGCTGCCCCACATTGCACCGGAGATTGGCGCCAAGATCGCGAGAATGCCCGGTGTTACTGTAACAGTGACTGATGCGTGTGTGGGCTGTGGAATTTGTACTGAGGACGTATGCTTTGTTGACGCCATTCATATGGTTGACGACCATGCTGTCATAGGTGACGCGTGCAGGGGCTGTGGCCGTTGCGTTGACATCTGTCCGGATGAAGCGATTGAGATGTCAATTGACGACACGCAGTTTGTAGAAAAAGCTATCAACCGTCTATCTCCATTGGTCGATGTTTCGTAAGAACACGAAACATTGATACGAAGCCTTTTGTTATCCTGTTGATAGTTGGCCTGCTTGCTGCCCTGAGGCTAGTCGGAGGCACAGGCCGGCGATGCGGCGGCGAATTGGCAGGCTGATATGAGGTACAGAGCGGGCGTTGTATGCCTTGCTCGATACGAGATTCGAATTTGAAAGGAGGCACAAATGAAAACTGGTAAGGAGTACCTTCAGAGCATCGAGGAGATGAGTTTCGAACTCTATATAGACGGCAGCAAGATAAGCAATGCCCTGGAGCACCCTTCGGTTAGGGCGGCAGCGAATGCTGTGGCAGCAACCTATGACCTCGCCTATGAGCCTGAATTACAGGATATGATTATTACGACATCACATTTGACCGGCGAAGCTATAACGCGTTTCCAACACGTGCCTCAAAGCGTGGATGACCTTGTGGCCAAGGTAAGCGTAACGCGCTATTGTAACCGGCGCCTGGGCATGTGCTCCTTTCGCTGCATTCAAAATGCTTATGCCCCCATGCTGCATGTCACCCATAAAATAGACAGCGAGAAGGGGACCTCCTATCACCAGAATTTCACCGAATGGGTGAAATACATGCAGAGAAACGATTTGCTGGCCTGCCCGGCAATAACCGACCCCAAGGGCAATCGCAAGATACCCGCCCACAAGCAACCTGATCCCGATATGTACCTGAGAGTGGTGGGCAAAGACAAGAAAGGAATCGTTCTAAGGGGTGCCAAACTGCACCAGACCGGCGCGGTCTTCTCCCACGAGAAGCTCGTGCTTCCCTCCACCACCCATCGTCTGGGGGATGAAGATTATGCGGTGGCCTGCGCTGTGCCCGGCAATGCCGAGGGGATCATACACATTTCGGTTCGACAGTCACAGGACGACCGCAGAAAAGAAAGCGTGGAGATAGACCTGGGAAACATCAAGTATGGGGTTCACGAGTGCATAGCGATATTTGAAGATGTCTTTGTTCCCTGGGAGCGAGTGTTTATGTGCGGCGAAGTGGAATATGTTGACGAGGTGGTCAACCTCTTTGGTGCATCTCACCGGCCGACCACTGGCGGGTGCAAAGCTGGCTGGGCTGATGTCTTGATTGGGGCCGTGCAGTTAATGGCCGAGTATAACGGTCTGGACAAGGTGGCGCATGTCAGGGACAAAATAGCGGACATGATTGCCATAACAGAGACCATGTATTCGTGCGGTATTGCCGCCGCCGTTAGAGGATTTGAACTGCCTCACGCGGGATACGTCGGGGACCCAGTTTTGGCCAATAACACCAAGTATTATGCGTCCAAGGCGGTGTTCGACCTCATCAGGCTGGCAGAGGACATTACCGGAGGCATTTTGGCCTGCTGCCCCAGCGAAAAGGAAATGAAAAACCCGGAGATCGCGACTTACCTGGAAAGATTCCTTAAAGGTGTGGATGAAGTTCCAGCCGAACACAGGATCCGTATCGTGAGGCTAATCGAGAATATCTCCTGGGGACTGGGGTCGCTCTTGCATTCAGCAACCCATGGTGGAGGTTCAGGGCAGGCCTGCAAGATGACGCTGTACGAGTTTTCAAAGCTCCAGCCGCACAGGGAAATGGCTGTGAAATCGGCAAAAGCCCTTGCTGGCATACCGGAGTAGGTTTTGCTGGAGGGCGTCAACTAGAGAGGGAGGAACTGTAAGCCCCAGACGCCGATATAGGCAAAGAGTATATGCTTGGGTATCCTGCCGGCGGCACCAAAGAGGAGAAACTTCCATAACGGGAAGCGGAGCAAACCAGCGGCAGCACCGGCTATATCAAAAAGAGGGTTGGGTATCAGGGCGAGGATAAAGATAGTGACACTTCCCCATCTCTTCATCCATTCCACCATTCTAGAGTAAGTACCTGCTTTGTCCACCGCTAGCCGGCCACCGTAGCCCAAAAGATAGCCGGTCATTTCTCCAATTGTCCCTCCCACCCCGGACACAACGCCTACCAGCACCGGGTTTAGAATGGCACCAAGGGTGGCCACTATAATCCAGCCGGGCACAGGCACTACTATACTGCTGCAGGTTATCAGAGAAATCAGAAAGACACCGACATAACCATACATCCCAAGTTCTGCCACCTTGTCTCGGTGGAGAACGAGGACCGTACAAAGGATCAATACGAAGAGCAAAGCTACTATCTGAAGATAGCGCTCCCTTGACCAAAAACGCTTCTCGTTACCCGTCTGATTCATAAGCCTAGCTATCCTCCCTGGCTCTTTCCTTGACCATTATGACCGCAGCCGAACCGAGGATAAAGTAAAAGATACAAGCTACAAGCATGGTTGAGTAGCCCAAACCGGATTGCTTGGCGTTTAAGAAGTCAATGAGAGGACCGATTAGTCTAGCTAGTCCTCCAGCTCCGGCTGTAGCCAGATTGGTCAGTCCCAGGTAACGGGCCTCCTCGCCTGAAGGAACAATGTCTGTGGCCAATGCCCAGTTGGCACTGAGGAAAGCGCCCGCAGAAATCCCTAGAAGACCACCGCAGACCAGGACGCCGGTATAAGTCGGCGCGAAAAGCAGTACAAGAATCCCGACGGCACCTACAAGTCCTGAAAGGAGGATAATTGGTTTGCGCCCCAATCTATCGGAAAGCTGTCCGGCAGGGTAGACGCTAATAAGCAGGAAAATGCCGACAGCGATCAGAAGGTCTCCGACTGCGCCAGCCGGATTGGGAACGTGAAGCACATCTCTCAAGAAGTATAGGGCGAAGGTTTGAAGTGTCCCCAGCGCCATCAAAATAAGCAATCGTGATACAAGAAACCACACAAACCCCGGGTTTCCTTTGACATCTATCTTGTAGGCACCGAGCATGGTTTTCACCGAGAAGGGTTGACTATCAGAAGACAGTGGCTGCTCCTTCACTGTTAGCATGGTGGTAACCATTGCTCCCAGCAGAACTATCCAGGGAAAGCCTACTGCCAGCCACAGCCACATTTCTCCACCATCACCGGTGTAAACATCCATGAAGTAAGCCACTACTCGCAAGAAAGCCACGCCAACTACGACCTCGGTCAGGTTCTTTACTCCGGATGCCACTCCCCTCCGAGTTGGTGGCGCTAAATCTGGAATGAAAGCTTGAAACGGACCTTGAGCAATGTTGCAAGCCACCTGCAACAAGCAATAGCCCAAGAATAGAAAAAGAAAAGTGCCAGAAAGGCCTATGCCAGGGAGAAAGAGCAAAGCCAGAAGCGTTCCGACGAGGATAAAAGGACGCCGGCGTCCTAGACGGAAGCTTACACGGTCGCTGATTGCCCCAGCCAGGGGCTGAATAAGGATGGCTATCATCGAGCCGCAAAAGGTCAAAATGCCCAGGTAAGTATTCTTCTGGGCTTCAGGGGCAAGCTCCAGGAGGCGGAGTGGGATTATGAGAGTATGCAAACTGGGCCAAAGGAACGATAAGGCTGCCCCGAAGACACTTATTTTGACGTAGTCGATGGGTCGGAAGACTCTTTCTGGAAGCATTTTATGATTATCTCTATTTGGAGCAATTAGGCAGGGGTTTCACAGAGTACAGTTTACCACAGCCAGAAGAGAAGCTCAGCTTTGCTTAGTGGACAGATATCAGTTCTAAACCTACTGGTCCTGCCGTTTTTTTTGAGAACCTACGTGTAGTTGACAGAAGATCCATTCTTGCTTTCGCAATTAGGCTATTCGCTTGAGGAAAAGCGAGCAATCAGATTCTGGGCAAAAGCGCTGAATACTTCTCTATCCTGCTCAGACCGGCCTCCGACTGTATCAGCCAGGTCATCCAGCAAAGTTCTATTGCTCTATATCCTGTGTCTTCTGCGATTTGCTCCACCAGTCGGACGAAGTCGATATCAGTAGAAGGCATCTGCATGTTTGCCTCGGCCAGGATTTCACCGATAACCCTTTTCACTATTTTGTCTGGCATTACCGTGTCGATGCCGCCCATCATTCTCAGGTATTGAAAGGTGTTTATACCCACACCCTTGATTTCCCCTATGGGGTCTTCCTCCCAACTTCCAAGCCTGGCATGCCTTGCCCAATAGATTAGAGCTTGTCTATCATCTAGTCGTTTCTCTCTTTTGATTTCGGCTAAATAGCAAGCGACAGATTTTGCCATCTGCCAGGAACGCCTGTTTTTCCAGATGCGCTCAAGCTCCTTGTCATCAGCGGACGGCAAATCTTCGAGGGTGCGAATTTTCCCTTGCTCCACAAATTCTTTCCTGAACTTATCCACCTTGGGCACCACCGCCTGGAAGTAGTTCAAGCCAATGGAAGTAAAAGCGGCATCCACTACCATTACGATGACATTGCCATCCCACCTTTCGGTTCTGAGGCAGCGCTGGCAGTATTCCTTCACCTCCGGAACCTTCTGCATATAGCTGTCAACTACATCTTTGAGGTTCAAAACAAATCTACCCCCTTGGCTCCAATTAGGAAGGCTCCTAATTATACTTCGCTCTTCCGCTTGAAGTCACGGAGAGCGGAGATTACAATGAGCATGGGTTGGCGGAAGTTCTAGGCCTACTGGGGCACAGAGTGTTGAGCGTATAACGAAGGGAGGAAGAAGCTAAAGGTATGAGCACTGTAGAGGAGTGGTTGATGGAACAAGGAAAGTTAACCGAGTATGCCAGGGGAATTTTGCAGGATTTGAAGGAAGAAGCACAATTCGCCCTTTATTGTCAAAGAGGCTCTGGCTCATGTATGGCTGATTTTGGAAGCAAAGTGGCACGATTTGCTCGTATATTTGGTGTGGAACCTTCTCAACTCTTAAGGAGGCTTCTTACTGAGGCAGTCGAAGCAACCCGTGACAACAAATGGGACATTTGAAAGGCGAAGATGGCTAAGTTACAAAAGGCTCTAAGTGGTTTTCTCAAGAGTGAGGACGCCAATAAACTGGCTCGGCTTTTGGGAAAGGCGGCCAAAAGCGGGAAAGTTTCCCGTGAAGAGGCAACAAGATTAGTAAATGACGAGGCTGAGGATATTTTGATTTTGGGTTATAGCTGGAGATTGCTTCTTCCTACTAGAGCTGCTAGAACTGGTGATTGGGAGGACCGGATGCTAATAGCTCAACCTGGCGAAACATATCAAATGCCCAACGTGGTTAGACATCTGGTGGAGAATGCAAATAGAACCGGCCACTGGGATCCTGAAAAGGCTATTGTCGAAGTCTTCAGGAACATCGGAGACCCGGATTCGGAAAAGATGCCAATCTTGGTGGGAAGAATGGCTTCTGAAGTCAAAGGTCGTCGAATTAGCGGACTTCAAATAAAGAGAATGTGCACCGAGCTTGGTTTGGGGGACAGGGTGGACCCTTTATTATCTGAGCTTAAGGCCTGCGGCATAATGAGTCCTAAACTGAGCTCGCTCAGTGATGCAAGTAGGGAAGGGGCCCCTATTTACGAACTCAACCCCTCTCTACTAGTAGGGGGAAATGAGCCAGGAAGTGGCGATTAAAGAAAGGGTGCGGTTCCCTGTGGTTGTCAGGTCCCTGACCTGACATTCCCAATTGAAGACTAGCGCTGATGAAGCGAAAACGCCGGCTAACCTATGATCAAGGTTTTGCCTATTTCATTACTACGACCTTGTCAGGATTTGTTGAATTGTTGAATCAAGACAAGTATGCCGAAATTCTTATTCGCAACTTGGATTTCTATCGTGGGAAGTTAGGATTCAAGCTGCTGGCATATGTGATTATGCCTGATCATCTTCATCTGATTATCCTACCGGGCTCAAAAGGAAGCATCTCTGAGATCATGAGAGATTTCAAGAAATATACAGCGAGGGAAATCATCCAGCAACTGCAGGAGGAGAAGTGGTTTT
>JACNFS010000036.1 GCA_014384515.1 Dehalococcoidia bacterium
CAACAAAGCGGTCGAGTGAGCCTCGAGACTGCATCGTGATTTCTCCCTGCAATTGATATACTTGAACATTATCTTTGTCAATTAGCTGGCTATCAGTGAAGTCAAGTTTGGACTGAAAGTGTTTGGCGAGCAAGAACTTTTCAGCAATCTGTTGTGCCTCAGCTTCAGTCAGGAATTTCTTATTCTCAACCATTTTCACATCCTTTTGTTTCAATAGATGACCTTCTCTTCCTCCAAGAGACTGATCTCGTCATCTCCCATGCCAAGGAGTTCCTTGAAGATATAGTTCGAATGCTGACCGAACACAGGTGCTGCTGAACTAATCTTTGCCGGAGTAGCCGAAAATTTCCAAGGGCAAGCGAGTGCCGCTAGTTCTCCCATCAACGGGTGAATGACTTTGGTCCAGTACTGGCGATGGTTCAAATGAGCATTGTTAAATATTTCTTCGGCATCAAAACAGGGCATAGCTGCTACGCCAGCTTCCTGAAGCATCTCCATTACTTCGTAGTGACTGTAATTAATGGTCCATTTCTCAATCAGGCTATCTAACTTTTCTTGGTTTTGCCATCGAGTAGAAGCAGCGAGGAAACTTTGTTCCTTAGTCCAATCGGGGTTACCCAGAACTTCGCAGAATGCTTCCCATTCTGTATCTGTGGCAATTGCGATGCTTATCCACTTATCGTTCCCTTTACAACGGTAACAGTTGTGCGGAGCCATGAACTCATCGAGATTTCCCTCACGTGTCTGGATTGTGCCATTAGCAGTGTAATCCATGATAACCTCTCCAATGAGCACACTTATTGCTTCCGACGACGAAAGGTCTATATGCTGTCCTTCTCCTGTTGCAAGGCGATGATTAAGGGCTACAAGTATGGCAAAGGCTGACGTTATTGCGCTCAGTAAATCGATCTCTCCTGCCATGAAAGCGGGCTTGCCATTTGCCATGCCAGTAATATGAGATATACCTCCGGAGGCGCCAAAATTGGGTGCATAGCCCGAATACTCTCGTTCAGGACCAATAGCACCGCGAGCTGAAGACGATAGATAAACAATATCTGGCTTTATCTTCTTCAGCGCTTCATAGCCCAGTCCTAGTCTATTCATAACTCCAGGGCGCATGTTTTGTACCACTACATCGCTTATGCCAACTAATCTCTTAGCTAACTCAATTGCTTTTGGCTGGCTTAAATTAAGCCTGATGCTCAGCTTACCAAGGTTTATATCGTTAAAAACAGGAGACTCGTCCGTGCCTTCAAACTTCTGACCGGTAGTAAATGACAGTAGTCTAGTGAAGTCAATATGTTTCAGGCTCTCAACTTTGATAACCTCAGCGCCTAAGAATGCCAGAAGCTCTGTACAATGAGATCCTGCCCATGCCCAAGAGAAGTCAGCTATCCTTATCCCTTGCAAGGGACCTCTTCTTTCGTCATTTGTTTCTCCAGAGGACTGCATGGTTACTTCTGTTGGTGCCAGATCTTGTGCGTCTGAATTCGGTAGTTTGGAGAAGACTTCTTGGGTATGCTGACCCAGCAGTGGCGCTGGGCGCTCTATCGTGGATGGTGTGGCGGAGAAACGATAAGGTGTGGCAGGGTATTTCAAGGTTCCGGATACAGGATGAGTAACTTCTGTGAAAAACTGTCTGGCGGTGGATTGGGCCGAGTTCACTATGTCTTCAGCCGTCATGACTGGAGAAATAGGGCAACCTAATATTTGTCCCTCGTGATAGATTTCTTCCTTAGTGTGGTTCATCATCCAGACAGAAATCTCCTGGTCTATTCTCTTCCAGTGCTGCGCACGAAAGTCCACGTCCATGTACCTCTCATCCCTCTCCCACTCTGAGTTTGTTACCAACTTGGCAAGAGCTGTCCACTCAGGAGGCTGAGCGACCATCATAACGACATATCCATCCTTACACTGATAGACGCCTCCGGAAACCCTACTGTCACGGTATCTACTCTGGACAGCCCCCTCGTTAGGATAACGGGCCATTTGCACCCTGCACAGGGCTAGAATAGCTTCTTGCTTTGAGATGTCGACTTGCTGTCCTACCCCTGTCAGTCGCTGATTATATAGGGCGGCGAGAGTACCTACAGCACCTATTAAGCCACAGGCACATTCGCTAAAGAATCCGCCGGGCTTGATTGGTGGTTGAACCAGGTCCTGTGGTATGGCGGGGCTAAGGTAGCCCAATCCTCCACTATTACAGATATTAATTGGGTAGGCTTTGTAATTGGAGTAAGCACCTGTCTGTCCAAAAGGCGTGATAGAAGTCATGATCAACCTTGGATTAAGCTTTCTCAAGTTTTGGTAAGTCAATCTTAGTCGCTCTAGTGTTTGCGGAGGATTATCCTCTATCAAGATATCAGCCCACCTAACCAATTCTATAAACCGTTTGCGCTCTGCTGGGTTTTCTATGTCCAGAGTAATCCCCAGTTTGTTAGTATTAAGATACAAGAAAAGGAGACTCCGTTCGGGATGAAGAGCGTTGCGGACAAAAGGGCCCCTGTGTCTTGCCTCATCACCAAGCCTTGGCTTCTCTACTTTGATTACCTCGGCTCCAAAGTCAGCCAATAACTTGGCACAGTAAGGCCCCGCAACTAGTTGAGCCCATTCCAGCACCTTTATCCCATCAAGAGCTTTTCGGTTGGCACCGGATGCAGCTTTTCTGGGACTATGTTCAGGATGCATGTTCATTTCCAATGTTGTGACTCTGCCTCTCTATAACCTGACTTGCACAGAAAAAAAAGAGTATGTGTCTTTCAACATTTCGTTGTGGCAGCGTTCATACTCGGTGAGCCACCATAGCTTTACCTTTTTCGATGGACACACCTGGTTTGGCTACCAAGGCGCCGACAGGACAAACAGCGACACAAGCCAGACACGAATTGCATTCCACCTCAGCCAAAGGCATGCCGGCCAAGGTAGTAACGATAGTATCAATGCCTCTGAAAGCAAAATCAAGAATCCCAGTGCCTTGCTCATGACATACCCAAACGCATTTGCCACACATGACACACTTATTGGGATCATAGGTGAATAAAGGATGGCTCGAATCTACAGGCAGTTCTCGAGGTATGGGCCTAAACCGCTTGAGCCTCAGTTTCAAACCGAGGCGCGAAGCAATATTCTGCAGTTCGCAGTTTCGGTTTTTGGCACAGTTGCCGCAGTCGAGGTGATGGTGGCTGAGGAGAAGCTCAAAAGCGGTGTTCCTGAGCCTCTGAACTCTGGGGGTGTTGAGACGTACTACCATACTGTCACTGACTGTTTCGGTGCAGGCAGTAACCGGAGCATTCCTACCCTCAATCTCCACGAAACAAAGGCGGCATGAAGCGAAAGGCGGATCAACTTCTCTCACAGCACATAAATTGGGGATGTAGAACCCATTATCTAAAGCTGCCCAGAGCAGGTTGGCTCCTTGTTCAGCTTTGACTTCAACACCATCAATAGTCAGAGTAATCAGCTTCATTTCTGCCTCACAATCCTCTCGCTTCCTTGAGCGACTCTTGAGGCAAAGCTACTTCGGCGATTGCCCTCCTGATGCCCGCCTCTAGGTGGTGGCGATCATTGGCAAAATACAAGTGGCTCTTGCACCGGCAATCGCTACAGCCAAAGCCAGAGACACAAGAGAATTCGTTGATCAGGGTTCGAGACAGAAGACACTCAAGCCTGCGTTCGGTTTCACAAAGGATTACTTGCAAAACCTTAGCTTCACTAAGAAGATAATCGATGTGCCACTTCGGTTTCTTGTTTTCCTTCAAATGGCGGTTCATCCTTGATTTGAACCCACCTAGAGCTGATCCAAAGTAAGCGTAGAAGCCTCCGAGGAATGGGACTACACCGAGGCTACCTACATGGATATTCTTCTTAGCATCGAGTTGGACGATCAAAACGTAACCGCCTTTTGCTGTGCCAAATCTTTGATCATCCAGACGAACCTTTGGATGAATGGTCATCTCTTTCAATTAGGCCGTGTAACTCACATGAAGCCATTTCTTTGTTGCTTCCTGGGACCGGTAGGACTTAACCTGCTGATTCTTGCCAGGATATCGTCTGTCTGTTTCCTCATGCTTTGTATCTCCCCCCTTAGAGCCTGAGGTGAGATAGCAATTCCTTCCTTAATGGCTCCCTGGGGGCAAATTTGCAGACACAGACCGCAGGAATTACATTTGTTCGGGTCTATTTGCGCCTGTCCCCAGAAGAGGTGAATTGCTCCTTGTGGGCAGTTCTGGACGCAAAGTCCGCAACCCAAACATAGTTCCCTTCTCACTTTCAGCATAATACCACCGACAAACTATTTAGAGAGTGTTTATTTGTCACCATGGGCTTCAGCGAAGGGTCTGTGGATTCTTCGCTCCGCTCAGAATGACAGGTAGGATTGCCAAACAATCTCAAATCTATTTATGTGTTTGCCTGCTCCATAAAATTTTCGCATCAAAGCTTAGGCCTACGCCGCAGTGTCTCTTCTAAACTCAATGGCATAACCTCGTGCCTTGGTGCCTCGTATGCAGTGACTACATTCTCAAGGTTGGAAAACTCTTGCTGTATGAGAGCGACCTCCTCAGGTGGTAGGGGGTCTACGCTGCAGGGGCGAAGAGGCGTATTGATTTGCACCTCATCTGGCGAAATATCAGCAGCTACCATTGCCATTGCTGAAGCATAATCCCTGTTGGCTCCCATGAACATCATCTGAAGAGCTAGCTTGCCTTTGTACTCATCCCTGAAATACTTGAGGCCCTCTATCATATCCCTGAAATGCAAGCCAGAAACCGGTCTATTGATCGGCGTGAATAGCTCCTGATTTGGCGCATCCAATTTCGCTACTACAACATCGGCCTTAGACAGCTCGCGGCGCACATCCTCACTGGACATTAGAGACGAATTGGTCAACACCGCTATCGGGAGTTGCACGATCGACCTGACTATTTCTATAGCCCGCCCCAGGTTGCTAGCCAAAGTTGGCTCTCCCGTACCAGAGAAGGTAACATAGTCAGCCTCTATCTTTAGGGCTGAATCAAGCTCCCTGGTTAGCTCGGCCAGACTAACAAACTCCCTTCGTTCACTCAGAAGATGGAGGGTTCTTCCTAGCTGGCAATAGATGCAATTAAAAGAGCAGGTCTTCTCTTTGACCGACAAAAGGTCTATGCCCAGCGACCTGCCTAACCGCCAAGAAGCAACGGGCCCATAAATGATTGACATCACTATGCTTGGCTCTCAGGTTCTATCAACTCTATTAGCTCCACGTATTTGATAGCAGGCCTCTAGATTTATGGCTTTGGTTTTTTCGTCAGGAAAACTTCTAGGCTGGTGATGTTTCCTACCCCCTTCAAGCTAGACACCATGGCCACGAGGGTATTGGTGATGATGTTCTTTGGGAAGGCGGTTAGCGATATGGGATTGTTATTTACGTAGATTGAGATACGCTCCCTTTGAGGCTTTATGAAGCCATTCTCCAGAAGGTCAGCCAGGCCTTTGATGTCCTGCAAAGAAAACTGTCTGGCCTTGGTTTCAAGTGCTTCATCAGTGGCTATGGCTATGAGTTTCCTAACGCTGCTAAGGGGTGGGCCAACCTCCTTACGATGAATCTCTATCTTGGGCGCGCCGCTCTGCTTGAATCCTTCTGCCAGGATGATATCATAATCTTCACCGAAGAAGTGGACTATCTCATCGAGGCCAACACTGTGCGTGACAGGTTTGATTAGCACAATCCTGTCTGAGGAGACGATGGCTGTGGCTTCACTCCCAGCTTGCATATGACGCCAGCTGTCCTTGCCTGGTTTATCGAGGGCCAATCCGCGGGTGGCGTGCTTGATGGTAGCTACTCGGTAACCCCTCGACTTTAGCTCTGAAATCAACTTTTCTATTAGTGTAGTCTTACCTGATTTAGATTTGCCTACAATTGCAACTACGGGAGGCATTTTCCATCTGCCCCCTTTTCAATGTTGCTTCTTTGCTTAGCCTTACCGGCCACGGTCACCACGAATCCCGACAGCAGAGGCAAGACTTGCTGCAACGCCTGAATCTCTATATTGAAGATGAGTTTTCCTTTATCTTCGTACCAGGAGTCATATTCTGAGGCCATAGAATCTAGGGCGCAGACCTTTGGTTCTGTCATCTCCTGTAGGCCTTCTTCCACGGGTCTCTTTTCACGGCTAGGTAGTCTCGAATTGCTGCTTGAAGGGCGTTTGACGCCAGGAGGGCACAATGAAGGCTGTCCTCAGGCAGCCCCCCTAGAGCCTCCAGGATTTTGCTTTGATCGATAGCCAGGGCTTCGGCGACATTCCTACCCTTAATCATCTCCGTTGCCATACTGCCGCAGGCAATACTGGTACCGCAGCCATCTGTCCAGAAAGCAGCGTCCGCTACCTTATTGTCCTTTACCTTAAGCCGTATCTCCATTGTATCGCCACAAGGACCAGTTAGGGTAGCAAAGCCACCGGCGCCAGGAATGCTGCCTGCATTTCGGGGATTCATAGCATGATCGATAACGGTTTCGGTATATATCTGCCCCATCTCTGCCATTATCTGGTTTTGCAGCTCATCAAATCCCGTGGTCACGTTCTGCCCTCCTTGAACGTTCTATATCTGTTTTGCTTTGAGGGGCAGTGCCTGAGTGAAATTCCGGCTAAGGATATCAAATATGTCTGAGCTGTAGCGCTCGAT
>JACNFS010000021.1 GCA_014384515.1 Dehalococcoidia bacterium
AATTTTGTTTGCCGACTTTAGTGAGCCAGGTTATCCCGAATACATAGTTGGTAAGGGCTCTATTGTTTCACACATTAGAGGACTCGACGCTTTCCAACGCTCCCTTTCACCGAGTTCTTGCCTCGGCAATATAGTCTAATGCCCCCATCTGAACCATCTCCTGAGCCAGGCGAGCTCCAACTTTCTCGGGGGCCAGGGCATCGCCTTCATCTGAGCAACGCAGAATATGGCTGCCCCCAGCGCCAGCCACCATTCCATCAAGTTTCAACACGCCCCCAGACACAACCCCAAGAGCAGCTATGGGGGCGCGGCATCCCCCACCGAGGGCTTGCAAGAATGTTCGTTCAGCTACTACGCTCTGCCATGTTGCCTCGTGGTTTACACGGGAAACAAGTGCCGCGGTTTCCTTGTCTCCGGAGCGTATCTCTATCCCCAATGTCCCCTGTCCCACGGCCGGCACGAAATGCTCTGCAGGCAGGTATTCTGTTATGCTATCTTTCCAGCCCAGGCGTACCAGGGCGGCGGCTGCCACGACGATACCATCAACTTCTCCCTCAGCTACCTTCCGCATGCGGGTATCGATATTCCCCCGCATCTCGCATATCTCAAGGTCGGAACGGTACGCCAGTAACTGAACAGCGCGTCTGAGGCTTCCCGTGCCTATCTTTGACCCGGGGGCAAGCTCGCCCAGCTTTCCTGCTCTGGACACGAGGACATCTCTAGGGTCAAGCCTCGCCGTCGCCGCAGCCAATGAAAGCTCATCAGGAATTTCGGTAGGCAGGTCCTTCAGGCTGTGGACAGCCAGGTCGATTTTGCCATCGATTAGAGCCTTCTCTAACTCCTTTACGAACACCCCCTGTTCTGCAAACCTGTCCAGGGCAGTATCACCTTCCCGGTCACCTTTGGTTGCTATTTTGACAATAGTTGCCTCCAGCCCGGGGGTAGCTCTTTTGAGTTCAGCCAGCACCGATTCAGCTTGAACAACGGCCAGCTTGCTGCCCCGCGTACCAATGGCAATCCTCGGCTTCATTCCGGCTCTTCCTTATCCAGCTGGAAAAGCTCATTCACCAGCGGGACGTAGTCCTCTTTCCTGTGGACGTTATTCTTGAGGCTTTGAATAGGATCATGGAGTATCTTTTGCACTATCGCTTTGGTCATGGCTTCCAGGCTCTCCTGCTCCTCGGGGGATAGCTTTCGCAGTTTCTTTAGAGTCATATCAAGCTGTGCCTGGCGTATGTCCTCTGCCTTTTTCATTAAGCTGCTGATTACGGGTTTCACTTCAGTGGCTTGCCACCAGGAGACAAATCGCTCCACCTCGGCTTTCACAATCTCCATAGCTCTGTGTGTTTCCGTTTCTCTCTGTTTGCGGTTTAGCTCTGAGAGCTGGGTAAGGTCATCGATGTCGTACAAAAAGACATTGCTAATTTGCCTTACCTCAGACTCTACATCCCGTGGGACGGCGATATCAATGACGACCAGCGGACGATTGGAACGAGCTTGCATAGCGTCTTCCACAGTCCGGAGGTCCAGTATGAAGTGAGGCGCTCCGGTGCAGCTTATGACTATGTCGCAGGCCCCCAACTCCTCGCCGAGGTTGCCTATGTTGACTGCACTACCCCCCAGCGCTGCAGCCAGGGCTGAAGCGGTTTCATAAGAACGGCTGGTAGTGGTAATCTGTGAAACATCTCTTTCCTTGAGCGCCTTGGCTACCAGTCTTCCGGCTTCGCCGGTGCCGATGACGAGGGCCTTGCAGTTGCTAAAATCGCCGATGACTTTTGCTGCTAGGTCCACTGCCACAGAACTCACAGAGAGGGCATTCTTGCTAATTCCAGTTTTTTCCCTCACGCGTCTGCCCACCTGAAGTGCCTGGTGGAAAAGGTTTCCCAGTGGCACCTGCACCATTTGAGCTTTCTCTGCTTCTTCAAGGCATTGCTTCACCTGTCCCAGAATCTCGTACTCGCCGATAATCATCGAATCAAGCCCCGCAGCTACACGGAAAAGATGCTTGACTGCCGCTTCATTCTCGTAGAAGTAGAGATAAGGTAGTAAGTCCGCATCGGGTGTCTTTGCCCAGGCTTTCACGAAATCGATGCCTGGTTTCGAAGAACAGTCGCTGTCGCTCGCGGAATAAACTTCGGTCCGGTTGCAGGTAGACAGTATGAGCCCTTGCGTTACGTAATCGCCTAGTAGAAGCAGGGCATCAGAGAGACGGCTACTGCTTACCGCCAGCTTTTCCCGGACTTCGATAGGGGTTGTGCTGTGATTTACACCCACCACGTGAATTTGCATTCCAGGCGGCTTCGTCTTCATGGCATTGTTTCTCCCAGGGCCTTCAGTTTCCTAAGCATGATTTCCTTTGCTTCCTGCGTTTTGCCATATTTGAGTAGCTCAATAAGTGGATGTAGGTCCAGGACTTCTTGCCAGGCGTCGTTGTCGACCGTAACGCCCTGTTGCTTCAGCTCATGACGAACCTCGCCGGCAAGCAGGGCTAGCCGAGCATATTCGGTTCCAAATTGCTTTTCCAGCTCGCTTCTGATCTTCCGTGCCAGTGCCGGGCTTCTGCCGGAAGTAGAAACAGCGATGGTAACATCGCCACGTCTGAAGTAGGAAGGGGCAATGAAATCGGAGTGCTGTGGGTCATCCACTACATTCACCAATACGCCTCGCCGTCTCGCTTCAGCAGCCACACTTTCATTTGCTTTGGCGTCGTCGGTTGCGGCTATGGCTATTAAGGCATCCTGTAAGTCTTCCGGCTTGTAGTCCCTTTCCAGTGCTTGTATTGTACCTTCCCCTGCCATCCGACTTAGCTCCGGGCAAAGCACCGGGCTAACAACTTCCACGTTGGCGCCGTGCTCCAGGAGTGCTTGCACCTTACGCAGAGCAACTTCACCCCCGCCGACGACCAGACACTTCTTTCCGCCGATATTCACAAAAATCGGGTAATAAGGTGATACCTCTTCGCGCCTTTTCATACCGGATACCGCACTCTCGTTTTTTTCACCTCTCTGGTAGTAAAAAGCAGCACAGATGCATTCTTATCAAGCCCGGTGTCTGAGGATAGCTTGTCAGCTATAGATTGGCAGCCCTCTTTGGTATGTGCGTGCATCATGGCATACAGGTTATAGGGCCAGAGCGGGCTTGCCTTCCTTTCATAGCAGTGACTTATCTCCTGGACCGTCGCCATCTCTCTACCTGCTGTCTCCACCATATCTGCCGGGACTTTCCAACAAGCCATGGCATTTGCCACAAATCCCAGCATATTGTGGCTGACGGAGGCACTAAAGCGCCGAATGACTCCCCGGTGGATAAGGCCCTGGGAATCGCTCAGAAATTTGTCCACGCCCATTGACAGGTGTGCTGACATCAAGTCAAATGGCGCTGCGGTTAGTGGCAGGTCTTGTTGCAGCTCATTCACCACAGCTCGGTCGGTGGGAGACAGGTCAACGTCGTTGCTCAAGACACCGGTAGAATCGACGCCCGAATTTGGCACCAGCGAATCACCTCCGCCGATGTTGAAGTAAGCTCCTATCTTGAAGACCCTCACTGCTGGCAAGTTCAATGTAGCGTTCGCCTTGATTCTGTCGCCTAGTTTGTGCAATTCAGTCTCTATGTCCTCTTCTGTGCGCATCGCCAGTGTGAACCAGAAATTGAAGTCATGGTTGCGTTCATAGCAGTGGCTCACCCGCGGGTGCGCGCTAATGATTTGGGCTGCCTCATCGAGCTGCTCCGCTGCGACTTTCATTCCTACCAGGGTAGTCTGGTAGCCGAGCCTCCCCGCGTTAAAAACAGGGCCTATCAGGCGAATTATTCCTTCTGCCTTCAGCCTTTCAGTCCTGCGGATTACCTCGTCGCTGCTGAGATCTAGCCGCCGTCCTAAGGCCGAAAAGGGTTCTCTGCTCAAAGGAAACTCTGCTTGAACGATGTTGAGCAATTTTTTGTCAGTATTATCGAGTTTCATTTGCATAGCTTCTAGCTACTGGTCTTGTCGTAGTGCCACCGGTTCATATATACAGTATGGCTCAGCCTCAAGGTAGTCGCCGGTAGCTTCGTAGGCTCTAGCCCGGCAGCCGCCGCAAACCCTCTTGTATTCGCACACGCCGCATTTCCCCTTGATATTAGACAGGTCTCTCAACTGATGGAACAGGGTGGAATTCCTCCAGATTTGGCTGAAGCTCTCCTCTCTTATATTCCCGGCTTCGACATCCAGATAGCCACAGCCCTGCACCCGGCCGCGGTGGGAGATGAAGCAAAAGCCGGTGCCAGCCAGACAGCCCCGTGTCAAAGAGTTCATGCTGCCGTGTCTGCCTGTGAATTCTGGTTTCTCAGCCGGTGATGCGCCTTGTCCGTTGCGTTCCTTGCTTCTCTGCTTGATTACTCGTAAGTAGTGAGGGGCATCTGTCGGCTTGAAGAATATCCTGTCTCCCAGCTCTGTCTGCCTGTCATAGACCCAGTTTAGGGTTTGCTCGTATTCTTCCGGGGACATCTCGACTGCTTCCAGTCCCTTGCCTCGGCCCGTTGGCACCAGCATAAATGGATGGAAAGCCACTGCGCCCACCTGAATGGCAAGGCTTAGCAACTCATTCAAATACTGGACGTTCAGCTTCGTGATTGTGCTGTTGATTTGGACTTCGATGCCGGCCTGGCGTGCCGTGCCTATTCCTGCCATAGCCGCCTCGAAAGCACCTGCCTTGCCGCGGAACTTGTCCTGCAGTTCGGGGGTGGGGAAATCAATGCTAACCGCTACCCGTGATACCGGGATTTCCTTCAGTTCGTCGGCAATCTCCTCGGTGATGAGAGTCCCGTTGGTGCCCATAACCACCCGCAGTCCACGCTCCACCGCATATCTTCCCACCTTTGAGAGGTCGTGGCGTAGAAGCGGTTCCCCCCCGGTGAGTATCAAAACAGGCTTGCCCACCTCTAGTATGTCGTCGATTAGACGGAGGCATTCTTCGGTGGACAGTTCATCCTCATAGACACCATCGGCGGAGGAAGCCCGGCAGTGGGCACAGAACAGGTTGCAGCTCCGGGTTATTTCCCAGGCTACCATCTGCAGCTTGGGGGCAATGATTTCTTCTTTCCCCGGCTGGCTCTCCCTGACCATTTCGCTCGTCATTGCACCAGTCCAATCTCGCTGTCGGTTAGATAGCATGCTGGGTCCTCAGCCCAGACGTCGCCGTAAACTGCCTCAGCCCGCACCCGCAGGTTGCCATTGCACAAGTCAAGGTACTGGCACTTGGCACAGCGCCCTTTGAGCAGTCCTTTTCGGTCCTTAAGCCCGCGCATCAATGAATCCGAGGTATCCATCCAGATATCGCCAAACTTCCGCTGGCGTACGTTGCCAAAGGAATAGTGCTGCCAGAATTGGTCTGCGTGGACGTTCCCCACATCGTCGACTGCTCCTATGCGGATGCCCGAATTGTTGCCGCCGTTGGCTCGGAGCAAGGCCAGTGCCTTCTCAGCACGAGCCGGGTCGTCCTTCTTCAGCTTCAGATAGAGGCAAATACCATCAGCATGATTGTCCACGGTGAGGACTTCCTTGCGAAGGCCGCGCTGGTAAAGGTCTATAGTGCGTTCACAGATTAAGTTGATTACTGCTCTGGTCTCGGAATGGCTCAAGTCGTCTTTACTGAGGTCGCTTGCCCGGCCCACATAGGCCAGATGATAGAAGCAAACCCGCTCTACACTTTCCCGCTCCACCACGTCGAAGATGGCAGGGATTTCCGAATAGTTCGAGCGGGTGATAGTAAATCGCAAAGAAACTCTCTGCCCCAGGGCGACGCAGTTTCGGATACCTTGCAGGGCAGCTTCGTAGGCGCCGTTTTTGCCCCGGAAGCGGTCGTTGTTGGCACCGATGCCATCCAGGCTGATGCCGGCCTCGGCGAAGCCAACATCGCGTATTTTCTCAGCCACTTCCTCCGTGATGAGCGTGCCATTGGTAGACAGCACAGTCCTCATCCCCTGTTCTCTGGCGAAATCGGCAAGCTCGAAGATATCCTCTCTCAGCAATGGCTCGCCCCCTGAAAACAACACCACTGGCACACCGAAATCGGTCAGGTCACGGATAAACGACTTTCCCTCCTCGGTGTTCAAGGCCTCAGGAGAATCTACATTGCCGGCACTGCTATAGCAATGAACACAGCGCAGATTGCACCGTCTGGTGCAGTTCCACACTACGATAGGTCGTTGCCTATCGGCGGCTGGATAAACTGTCTTGGCAGTAGTCTGGGCTTGGCTGCCATAGCGGAGCGCATCACCCGGCCCTGCCGCATCGCAGAGCAACCTTGAAATCGATATCATAAGATGGCCATTATGCCTTTCTCGCTATCTCTTGGTGGGGGTCTGTCCACCACTTTCCCTCTCCCTTGACGGGAGAGGTTAGGTAAGGGTGAATTTTGATGTTCAATCTTTTCTTCGGTTGATTGGCACGTAGTGCGACCTTTTAAGGTCGCCTGGGCGAGGCTTTAGCCTCGCACCACGTGCTGTTATTCAACGGTTATCTCGATGTTGCTGGTAGGCTGCTACCAGCGCGATAAGTGTCTCATCCATGATATGTGTCACCAGCGGTAGAGCCTCCACCGCCCGCT
>JACNFS010000071.1 GCA_014384515.1 Dehalococcoidia bacterium
CCGCGGCACTATGTGCCTCGCAACGACGAGAGGAGAGGCTATGTGTCACTGATCACCTGAACCAGTACAAAAGCTTGACAAACCGCACCGGATGTGTTATGGTAATAATGTCCCAAGTGATCGAGCTAGGACCGGGGAGGTAGAGGCTGAGCGCAAGGTAGGCGATGGCCGAAAAGCGCGAGGCGGGAGCAACCGGGAGGGGCGAGGTTACTTGGGGCTTTTCTTATTTCCCACCCTCTTCTTCAATCAATTCCGGCGCAAGCGCACCGATAAAGGGTAGGTTTCTGTATTCCCCATGGTAATCCAGCCCGTAGCCGACCACGAATTCATCCGGTATCTCGAAACCTACGTAATCAAGCGGGACATCGATAAGGCGACGGGCCCGTTTATCCAGCAGAGTACAAACCTGTAGGCTGGCCGGGTTATGTGACGAAAGATGGTTGAGGACATAGTTTAGGGTCATTCCAGTGTCAACGATGTCTTCAACCATCAATACATCAAGTCCCGCTATGCTGGTATCGAGGTCCTTGGTTATCTTTACTGCTGGCTCGGCATTGCCGCCATAGTAGGAAATTGCCATGAAGTCCACCGCAAGCGGCAGGGAAATGTTTTGCATCAGGTCAGCCATAAAGCAGACGACGCCTTTTAGAATGCCCACAAGAACTAATTGTCGGCCCACATAGTTGTGCGAAATGCGTTTGGCAAGAGCTGTGGTCCGCCGCTGAATTTGAGTGTGGCTGAATAGAACCCGGTCTATTCCCGCTACCTTTCTTCCACCCAGACGTCCGTAGCCATATTTAGCGAGTAATCTGAGGTAATCCTTCTTGTTTAGAAGCTTGATGTTGAGCTCAGGGTAGAGCGCTTTGAGGCGGCGCAATTTCCGGTTTTTCTCTGTAATCAAGCTCTGCTTGAGAGTGGTAAGCTCGATATAAAGGTCTAGCTCTGGGAGATAGAAATCGGGGGTGAACATCTCTACCACTCTGTTTTCCTGCCAGGCTAAAGGGAAAGAGCGCGGCTCATAAAGCCATTCGATGCGGTAGAAATCGAGTAATCGGGCGAATTCTTCTTCGCTGGGATGGCCGAAGCTGGATGGTCTGAGCGATGAGGAGGGTAATTTGGGTGTCTCGGCTAGCTTTCGCCGTTCGGTTACTGTTTCTTCATGACCTGCTTTCAACTCCTGATAGAGTTCGCCTTTTTCTAGGGTAATGGCCACGATATTGGCAACGGTGGATAGGAAATCCTTATCTGCGTGTGAGAAGTGGCACGGCTCGTGGGTATAAACTCGGACTTCCCCAACTACTTCCCCCATTTGTAGTAAAGGAACTCCCAGTATGGAGCTTATTTTCTCTATTCCGGCTGCTTCCGGATATTGGGCTCGCTTGTCTTGTGAAACATCAAAGATAGCTGTTACTTTTCCTTCCAGAATGTCAGGCAGGCTCCTGTGTGCATTCAGTGCTCCCTTCCGTAAATACAAGTCACTAAGACCGTAGGCAGCTATGATGTTTAGATGCTCCTTTTGAGGATTAAGGAGCAGTATGGAGCATCCGGCGGCTTTCATTGCCTTGGCTGTGCTTTTGGCTATGGAATTGAGAACTCTCTTCAAAGGTGAGGATGAGTTAGCGGCCTTGGCTATTTGCTTGAAGGCTTGAGAGTAGCCGTTTTGTCGGTCGTCCATGCCTCCTCCCTCCAGTGGATACTTTCGTCACCTATCCGCACTTAGTATAGCCGCAACTAGGGCAGATATGACAGCCCTCTTGATAGATGAGGATGTTGCCACATTCAGGACATTGCCCCGCCCAGTTCTTGGCTACTCCAAGGTCTTTAGGGGTGCTGTTGTCTTTATCTTTGATGTATTTTTCTAACACGCTGCCGATAGCGTCGGCACAAGAGAGAACAGCCCGGCCTTGCTCCCAGGCAACGGATGGGCAGCGGATAGCACGAAGTTGCTTGGTGACAGAGGGAATGTCGATACCTGACCTTAGGGCCAAAGAGATAAGCCGACAGGCAGCTTCCAATTGTGCTGAGGCACAACCACCGGCTTTCCCTAGGCTGGAGAAGACTTCACAAATTCCCTCGTCGTCAAAGTTTACGGTCACGTAGATATAGCCGCAACCGGTGGTTACTCGTTCTGTGATTCCCTTGGTAACTTTAGGTCGTCGTCTCGGGGCGAGTTTAACTTCATCTGCTTCCTCGGCGTGGCTAATCGTCAGGACTTGGCTTTCGCGGCTTCGGTCTCGGTAAATAGTAATTCCTTTTAACCCTAACCTGTAGGCAAGCATATAGACTTCGGCTACATCCTCCGGTGTGGCTTCATGAGGCAGGTTGACTGTCTTGGAAACAGCACTGTCGGTGGACTTCTGGAAAGCTGCCTGCATTCTCACGTGCCACTCTGGGGTTATGTCGTGAGCGGTAACAAAGACATCCTTGACCCAATCGGGGATGTTCTCAATGTCCCGGAGCTTTTCCCCCTCAGCCAGATGTTCCATGAGTTCTGGGGAATAGAAGCCTTCCTCTTTGGCCACTTTCTCAAAGTAGGGATTGACTTCTATCAACTGTTCACCATCCAGGATGTGCCGAGTATAGCTGAGAGCAAAGAGGGGTTCAATGCCGCTAGAGCAGCCAGCGATTATGCTTAGCGTGCCAGTGGGAGCGATCGTAGTTCGCGAGGCATTTCTTGGTCTCAATCCATTGTCTGTATCATAAATGCTCCCCTTGAAGGCAGGGAATAAGCCTCGCTCCTCTCCCAGCCTCACTGATTCTGTGGTCGCTTCTTCAGATACAAATCGCATAATGTTTTCAGCTGCCTCTAATGCTTTGTCAGAGTCATAAGGGATGCCCATCATGATTAGCATGTCGGCAAATCCCATGATGCCAAGCCCTATCTTCCTAGTAGCCTTTGTCATTTCGCCTATCTGAGGCAATGGGAATTGGTTGACATCGATGACGTCATCAAGAAAGCGGACACCTAATCTGACCGTTTCACTCAGCTTGGCATAGTCGATCTTAGCTTGACCATCTTCATGTTTGACCATTTTAGACAGGTTAATCGAGGCTAGATTGCAGGACTCGAACGGAAGCAGAGGCTGTTCACCACAGGGATTAGTGCTCTCTATTTTGCCTAGGTTTGAGGTAGGGTTATGCTTGTTTATGTGGTCGATGAAGACGAAACCAGGATCCCCGGTATGCCAAGCCATGTTTGCGATTTTCTCGAAGACTTCGCTGGCGTTGAGTTTACCAACTACTTCTTTGGTCCGTGGATTTACCAGGTTGTAGTCTATGTTCTTTTCTACGGCATCCATGAACTCTGTTGTCACAGCGACTGATAGATTGAAGTTGGTTAGCGCCTTGGGGTCGTCTTTGGATGCTATGAATTCCAGGACATCGGGATGGTCGACATTGAGGATAGCCATATTGGCACCCCGCCGCATACCGCCTTGCTTGATGACATCGGTAGCAGTGTCAAAGGCTCGCATAAACGATACCGGGCCGCTGGCAACTCCACCGGTGGAACCGACCCTGTCTTTCTCAGGTCTGAGACGGGAAAAAGAGAAGCCGGTACCGCCACCACTTTTGTGAATTAGAGCTGTATACTTCACAGCATCAAAGATGGATTCCATGGAATCATCAATGGGGATAACGAAGCAAGCTGATAACTGTCCTAGCTCTCGTCCAGCGTTCATTAGGGTCGGTGAATTGGGAAGGAATTCCAGGGACACCATGAGCCGATAAAACTCTTCTTCCCAAAAGGCAACGTCTGCCTTTGGGTCATAAATAAGCTCAGCCGAAGCGATATGCTTGGCTACACGCCGGAACATCTCCTCCGGGGTCTCAATGACCTGCCCCTGGCTATCCTTTATCAGATATCTTTTTTCTAAGACTGTCAGGGCATTTTCATGGAACTCAATTCCGCGTTTAGTCTCGGGTTTTGCCTGGGGCATGGGTGATTCAGCTATTCTGGTCTTCATATTTAGAATCTCCTTAACTGCAGCTTCGATTTGGGAAACAGATGGTGTTTGCCTGCCCCGCGACGGAACAAGATGCTCCATTCCCGGCAGAACTCCTTCCAGTCTTTGAATTGCTTTTCTGGTGCTTTCCTCCAGGAACTTCCTATCAGTTATGCCCCTAAGCTCAGCCTCAGCAAAAACAGCTTGGGCTATGCGGTTATATTTGGGAGACTGTACCTGGCCTTTAGCTTGCCGAGTAGCCATCTATTTTCGCCTCCGCCGACGTTGACCCAGGATAGTTAGTTCTTCCTGCGATAAAAGGGGTAGTTGACCGGCTGGCGGTGCTTCACCCTTAGTGTCCAATAAAGTGTCTACCGCCTCTTTTAGTGCAACGATGCCGGTGAACTCGCGGTAGACACTGGCAAAGCGAATATAAGCTATATGGTCCAGTTCCTCCAGCCTTTCCATCACTATGTCGCCAATGGCAGAACTGGGAATTTCAGCTTTACCTAAGCGATAAAGCTCGGTTTCAATGTTATCTACCAGCTTGTCGATAGTGCCAGTTGGCAGCGGGCGCTTTTCACAGGCTTTCCGGATGCCACCCAGCAGTTTGTCTCGGTTGAACTCCTCCCGCCTAGCGTCTTTCTTAATTACGAAAAGGTTTCTGGATTGCAGACGCTCGTAGGTGGTAAAACGAGTCGCACAACCAAGGCACTGGCGCCGCCGCCTAATCCCATCGCCCACACTCCGAGAATCAATTACCTTCGATTCAGTATCACCACAATAAGGACATCTCATAAATATAACCCCCATAAGATGTGGTGTTTAGTTATTCTAGCCCAATATATAGATGATGTCAAGGGCATGTACTCGTCCAGCACATTAGTGATACCGCGTCTCCTCTTTCAAGTTTGTAGGCACAAAACTCCAGGTCTGTTTGGCTCTTGCCTCCCCTGGCGAGGCGGTTCAAAAATGAGGAGGTTTTTTCAGGGCTTTTTGGGTATTAGCGAAGCCAGCAACCCCGAGAAAGCGGCCAAAAGCTGGAGGTGAAGCAATACAGAGAATGCTGAGAAGTCCTGAATTTGAAGCCAGAGAAGGGTTTTTTCAAAATTGAGCAGCCTCCTGGCGGGAGGGAGTTAGAGGCAGGCGGTAAGAAGAATGTAGGGACGGGTCTTTAGACCCGTCCCTACATAGCCAAAAATGTGGAAGTTAAAATGTAAAATGGGCAACGACAAGTCAAAATCCAAAAAGGAGTTAGGGGGCCGGCTGTAACGACCAAAAAACAATCTTGCCATAGATGCGAATTTCCAGTCTTTGATTTTTGGTCTTCAATGTTTGATCTTTTCTCACCCTCACCTTGCTCCTCTCCCGTCAAGGAAGAGCTGTCCCTACATCTCCTCTTTCTCCGTTGCGAGGCATTCGGTAGCGAAACGATGTCGGATGAGGGGGACATCCGTGACATTGCTTCGCTCCACTCGCCATGATAGGGCAGTGAGAAGAAGGAGGACGCATTTCGAGCAAGCAGTGTCACCTGTCTATGTGAACGAGATCAGGGCAACCGGAACAAAAAGTGAGACAGGGCAGCAATTTGGGTTGCTGCCCTGTCTTGGGGGATGGGAGGTAGAGTGGAGGCAGGTTACCGAGGCAGTTTGGCCTCAGTTGGGAGGGGGGTCGCCGGTTGGGAAGAGGGGTAGCGCGATGCGCGGCGGAGGAAGGATGGGACATCTAGGCTATCTTCAGCTACACCTCGTAGCAGACGGCGCAGTTCGGCTTCAGTGGGCACTCCGGCTCCGTACTGGGCAGTGAAACCGGTGGCGATAATCGTAATTTGGATCTGATCGTCTAATTGTGAATTGAAAACGACTCCGAATATAATGTTTGCTTCAGGGTCAACTGCTTGAGCTATGACTTCAGCCGCCTCGTTGCACTCGAACAGGGTGAGGTCCTCGCCGCCGCTGACATTGAACAACACTCCTTTAGAGCCGCCTATAGAAACATCGAGCATAGGACTGGCTAGGGCGGCTTTGGCGGCATCAATAGCTCGGTTCTGCCCATTGCCTCGTCCCATCGACATCCAGGCTGGCCCAGCGTTCTTCATTATTGACCTGATATCGGCGAAGTCTAGGTTGATTAATCCAGGAACAGTCACTACTTCGGCAATAGCTTGAACACCTAGCCGGAGTACATCATCAGCTAATCTGAAAGCGTTGTCTACGGTAGTTTTGGCATCGCAAAGCTCGAGAAGGCGGTCATTGGGAATGATAACCAAGGTGTCTACCTTATCACAGAGTTGCAGGATGCCTTCTTCGGCTACTCTGGTTCGGCGAGTTCCTTCAAAGCTAAAAGGCCTGGTTACGATGGCGATAGTCAGGGCACCAGATTCCCTGGCTATCTCGGCAACAATCGGGATGCCGCCAGTGCCAGTGCCACCACCCATTCCAGCAGTGACAAAAATCATGTCAGCACCGGAAACTATCTCTTGGATTGTCTGGCGGCTTTCTTGGGCTGCTTCGGCACCAGCGGTATGGTCGCCGCCAGCACCCAAGCCTCGGGTCAATTTCTCACCCAGTTGAACACGTACAGGCACTTCAGCCAATGCCAAGGCTTG
>JACNFS010000035.1 GCA_014384515.1 Dehalococcoidia bacterium
CCTCGCACTACATGTTTCTCCATTACTCCAACTCCATCATGCCATAGCAGGAAGAATTACAATGTAAATCTTTTGAGGATAGTATTTGATTAATACAATGTCACTCATCTATCTAAACGAGAGCAAAGTTTGTCTAATGCTACTCTTAAACGCTGAAGACACCGCTCTCTACCCAACACGTCCATAGTCTGAAACAGGGGTGGAGCTGCTGTCCTCCCTGTAACCGCCACACGCAGTAGGCCAAAGAATACGCCTGTCTTGAGATTAAGCTCATCAGCCAATGGTCGAAGAACAGCCTCCAGCGAAGCTGCATCCCAGTTCTGCAGCCCCTCCAGCTTGGCTAACGAAGCTTGCAAAGCTCCAACCGCTTCAGCGCCTTCAATTCTCCCCAAAAGCAGATCCACATCGTATTCCAGCTTCTCCACAAAGAAGAACTCGGTGAGCTGTGGCACCTCAGCCAGGGTTTTGGCCCTCTCCTGAATCAGGGGTACAATCTGATGAATGTAGTTAGCATCAAGAAGGCGCTCAACTTCCGAAGGCAAATCTCTCTCCAGGAAAGAGATGGCTCGCTGGCTGAATTCCTCCAAACTCAGGCCTCGGAGGTAAACCCCGTTCATCCAATCAAGTTTGTCTCTATTGAACACAGCCGCTGTCTTGCTTACTCGGTCTAAAGAGAAATGCTTTACTATCTCTTGCCGACTCAAGAACTCGGTCTTATCATCCAGTGACCAGCCAAGCAAGGCCAAGAAGTTGACCATCGCCTGGGGCAAATAACCCTGATCCCGATATTCGTCGATAGCGGTCGCCCCGTGTCGCTTACTCAACTTTGCCCTGTCGGGGCCCAGAATCATAGGCAAATGGGCAAACTGCGGCGGCTGCCAGCCCAAAGCCTGGTAAAGTAGAACATGACGCGGTGTGCTCGACAGCCACTCATCAGCCCTGAGAACATGAGAAATTTCCATCAGATGGTCATCGACTATGTTGGCCAGATGGTACGTAGGATAACCGTCAGACTTAAGGAGAACAAAATCGTCCAAGGTGCTATTTTCAAAGACTATCTCCCCCCGTATCAAATCATGGAAAGATGTCTGTCCTTCAAAAGGCGACTTAAAACGAACCACCGGGGTAACCCCACTGGCCTCCGTCTCAGCCCTTTGTTCCCGTGTCAGGTGTCGACAATGCCGGTCGTAGCCCGGCGGCTGCTTTCGCTTCATCTGCTCCTGACGCATCGACTCCAGCCGTTGCGGAGAACAGTAGCAAAGGTAAGCTAGCTCTTCCTCCACTAGCTGGTCTGCCACCCCGCGGTATATCTCCAATCGCTGTGACTGGAAATAAGGGCCCTCATCCCAATCAAGCCCCAGCCAGCGCAAGCTGTCCAAAATCATATCTGTTGCCCCTTCTACCAGGCGGGCAACATCAGTATCCTCAATACGCAAAATAAAGGTGCCGTCATTGTGCCGGGCAAAGAGCCAGTTGAACAGGGCAGTCCTGATGTTACCCAAATGGGGATAACCGGTTGGGCTGGGAGCAAAGCGAACCCGCACCGTTGCCTTGGATTTAGCCAACTCCGCCTCGCGCATATGACTGCGTCAATACCACCTGCCTTACCGGAAGCTTTACCACGTAGGTATCAGCAATCTTGTCATGTGTTCCTTGCTTGTGACTATCAAAAGCAATGCAGATAAAGCCGACAAAGAGAATTGCCGCAGAGACGACGTAGCCCGCATAACGCACAAGAGCGCACTGCCAGGTAACTGGAGAGCTATCAGTGCGGATCACCTTTATCCCCATCACCAGTTTCCCTGGCGTCTGCCCCCGCCATACCCAAAAGCCCACGAAATAAGGCATCCCTATGAACCAGCCTACTATCATGCCCAATATCAAAACCAGGACAAAGCTATAACCCAAACCGGCATCCCCAGATGAAGGGCTGGCTGCGGCCACCCCATAATCCTGCCCCACAGCCGCAAAAACACAGGCGATTATCCAGACCATGAACCCCAGGATTACGCCACACACCAAGAGATCAATAACACCTGCCCCAAGTCTAACCCAGAAGCCAGCATATTCCAGGGCATATTCTTTCGGCTTCTCTTCCAATCTTAGCCCCTTTTCAGAATATATCTGATTTTAACCTATATCTTTGACTTTCTACAAGCAGAAGTGCTAGATTTCTATCAATATCAATGCACAAATAGGAGGTCCCCGATGGAATACTCTGCCACCAAAAGTGCCACGACCACCGGCTCAAACATTCCAGTAAAGGAGGTATACACTCCTGAAGACATTGAAGAATTCGATTACAATAGAGATTTGGGCCTTCCGGGCAAGGAGCCCTATACGAGGGGAATCTACTCCAATATGTATCGAGGGAAGTTGTGGACCATAAGACAATTCTCTGGTTTCGCCACGCCTGAGGAGACCAACAAAAGGTTTAAGTATAAATATGAGAATGGAGAAACGGGCTTTAGCATCTCGTTCGACTCAGTAACAGAAAATGGTCTTGACCCTGATGACCCCCGTGCCGAGGACGAGGTAGGGCAAAGCGGAGTGTCAGTAAGTTCTTTAGCAGATATGGAGACCGTATTTCAAGGTCTGCCAATAGATAAGGTCAGCACAGCAGTGATTACCAGTCAATGGACCTCCCCTGCTCTTGCCGCCATGTATTTCGCTATGGCTGAGAAGCTAGGTGTAAGCTTAAAGGAAGTAAACGGCACCAGTCAAAATGACCCCTATGTGTTTACTCTTTGTTGCAATGTTATCGATTGCGTTACCCCGCCTCACTTGTTGAGATTAAGTGTCGATTTGATTGAATGGTGTGCTCAGGAAGTTCCTCACTGGCACCCGGTAAGCTTTGCTTCTTACAATTACAGGGAAAATGGTTGTAATGCTCATCAAGAACTAGGCATGCTATTTGCCAATGCAGTAGGTTATATCGAGGAGGAGCTAAAAAGGAACAGACTCAAGATCGACGACTTCGGCCCAGTGCTAAGCTTTCATCTCGCTGCACACAATGATTTCTTTGAAGAAATAGCCAAGTTCCGGGCAGCACGGAGAATGTGGTACAAGCTAATGAAGGAGCGGTATGGGGCTCAAGACCCACGCAGCTTGGCTTTCCGCTTCCACGTCCAGACTTCCGGTTCCACTCACATTTATCAGCAAGTTCTGAATAATTCAGTGCGACTTGCTTATCAAGTATTGGCTGCCGCTTTGGGGGGAGCTCAATCTATTCATTGTAATTCCTATGATGAGCCTGTTTGCTTGCCAACAGACCAAGGCGTGTTGCTTTCTATAAGAACACAGCAAATTGCTCAATACGAAACTAACATCGCCAATGTTGCTGATCCTTTAGGAGGGTCTTATTATATGGAATGGCTAACCAACGAGGTAGAGAAGAGAGCTTGGGAGTATTTCCAGGAGATAGAGCATAGGGGAGGCTTGCTTGAAGTCTGGCAATCAGGATGGATGCATAGGGAAGCGGCGAATGCAATGGAGGAGAGACAAAGGGAAATTACTAGCGGTGAAACAAAAATAGTGGGCCTTAACTGCTTTGAGATGGCTGAGGAGCCTTATCAAGTCCCCGTTTTCCGTCCCAATCCCCAATCCACCGAAATTCAGGCGGACAAGGTAAGGAAGTTAAGACAGGAAAGGGACAATCAAAAGGTTAAACAATGCTTGGAGAACTTGCGTCAAGTCAGCTTAAGCGGTGAAAATGTAATGCCGGCACTAATGGAAGCAGTAAAGGCCTATGCTACTCTGGGCGAGATTCAGGATGTGTGGCGTAGCATTTATCCCAAGTGGAAGGTGCCTATTGAATACTAGAGGGCAGAGACAAAGGCAATGGAAACAAGAACCAGGGTCTTGATGGCTAAGCCAGGAATTGACGGACATTGGAGGGGGGCAAAGATAGTAACCACAGCCCTACGAGATGCAGGGATGGAGGTGATTTTTGCCGGAAATATGAGTCCTGAGGCAATAGCGAAGGTGGCTGTTCAAGAAGATGTGGATGTAGTAGGTCTTAGTATTCTAGCGGCCGGCCATATGAGGCTAATTCAGAGAGTGCTTCAAGCGCTTCAAGAAGAAAAGGTTAAAGATATTGCGGTAGTGGTAGGAGGAACTATTCCTCAAGAAGATATACCTCGTCTGAAGGAGTTAGGTGTTGATGGGGTCTTCCCCTCAGGGAGCAAGACAGAACTGATTGTAGAATTTGTGAAACAGAAAATGAGCCAGAAGAAATCGAGCGTATGACAGTTTAATCGTGTAGGATGAAGAAGCCAATCTGACATTGTCCACTACATCAGAAATAGAGCAAACCAAGGCAAGAGGATTCTCTGACTAAACCAAGGCCTATTTCTTGGTGAGGATCCGATGTAGTCCTTCCACCTGATTCAGGTGCTTCTTCAGCCGGTCAACTAGCTGCTCAGCTTGCTTTAGGCGATTCCTGGTATCCTCTATTTCCACAGTCACCTTAAATAGGATCTCATTTCGCCGAGCACCTAAATCGGCTTCAAAGGCGCCCAAATCCTGTAACTCACCAAAACTCCCCAAGATCTGAGCCAGAAGCTCACTCTCTTTTCCCATCTGCTCTTTCTTGAGTTGACCAAAAGACTTGTCGGCGTCCTTCATTTTGCACACCCCACGCTAACTACAATGTAGCATATTGCTATACCATTAGGCAACAACATTCAGAGCCGGAATCAGTTTCTTAACTCGCGCGCATGAGCTCAAGGGCCAGCTTTAGGTCCGAAGGTAGTTGGCAAGTGAACTCTCGATATTCTCCACTGGCTGGCAGACGGAAACCCAAGCGGTAAGCATGAACAAACTGCCGCTTGAGACAGGCCGACTTGGCACCATAGACTGAGTCGCCAATAACCGGATAGCCAATGGCTGACAAATGAACTCGTATCTGATGAGTCCGGCCTGTCTCAGTGGCAACCTCAAGCAAGGTGCAATTACCGATGTATTCCTTGACCCGATAGCTGGTACTGGCCTGTTTTCCCCCAGTTACCACCCCCATGCGTTTGCGATTAGACGGGTCGCGCCCGACAGGAGCTTCGATAACGCCTCGCGCTGGAGTAAGTTTGCCTCTGACCAGGACAAGATAACCCTTCGCTATCAGCCGAGCTTTGAACTGATTGATTAGATGCTGCTGAGCATAACTGTTCTTAGCAACAATCATTAGCCCCGAAGTGTCCTTGTCCAGGCGGTGAACTACACCCGGTCGCATGGCATCACCGAAGCTAGCCAAATCGGGGCAATGGGCCAAGAGAGCATTAACCAAGGTTTGGCTGGTATGCCCCGGAGCTGGATGGACAGCTAACCCTGCTGGCTTATCTACCACCATGACATCATCATCCTCGTAGACTATGTTTACTGGGATAGGCTCGGCACTAAGGGAAGCCGGCTGGGGAGGTGGCAAACTAACATGAATCTCATCCCCGATGTTCAATCTCTGGCTTGCCTTTGCTCCACAGCCATTAACCAAAACGTGGCCTTGCTCAATCAATTTCTGAAGGTAGGAGCGTGATAACTCTGGACATTCTTTAGCCAGGTATTTGTCCAGGCGGCCCGCTGACTCAACAACCCGAAATATTCTAACTCCCTGCTCCAGAGAAATGGCCATTCTCCTTTCTCAGCGCCCAGAAAACGAAGCAAGCGAGAGCGATTGTTCCCACCGTTATGGCTGAGTCAGCAACGTTGAATGCCGGCCAGTGATAGCCATGCCACAGGCGAACATCAACAAAGTCAGTAACATAACCAAGGCGGAGGCGGTCTATCAAATTGCCCACAGCACCGCCAAAAACGAGACCCAAGGCCGACATGCCCAAAACGCCATATTCAGAAAGATAGCGATAAAACAGCAGGATAAGGACTAACCCAACTATGGCAACGAGAGTTAACAGGAAAGCTTGATTAGCAAAAAGACCAAAGGCTGACCCAGTATTTTGAACGTGGATCAAGCGTACAAAACCAACTTCTGGGAGCGATTCCCCAAGGGGCAAATGGGACCTAATCCACAGTTTTGTTGCCTGGTCTATCGCCGCCACAAAGGCGGCAATGAGTAAGAACAACCCTGCCCGCCATCCCCTACCGTGCCGATTTACTCCTGGCATTCCTCGTCTGGCGCCCCTTACACTCCACACAGAAACTCGCCTGGGGTAGCGCCTCAAGCCTGGCTGGCTGTATCTGCTGACCACAAAGGTCACATACGCCATAGGTGCCAGCTTCATATTTCTCCAGAGCGTGCTCTACTTCAGCTAGAACTTGTGCCAAGTGTTTCTCCAGGGCTAGCCTCTTTTCTAGCTCAAAGGCTTCAGTCGCCTCCTCTTCCCTTTTACCGAAGGGACTCCCCTCTCGCCTGTCACCAGATGGCCGCATCTCAGCCTCTAGCCGCTCCAGTTCATCATTCAACCGTGCCCGTTCTTCTTTTAGGCGCTCACAAAGCTCAGCAAAATCGGCCATTACGCAAACCTGTCCTAACATACTACAGAAACTATTCTAGCCTATGCTACATAGCAAAGCAAGCTAGT
>JACNFS010000158.1 GCA_014384515.1 Dehalococcoidia bacterium
AAAACGTTGGATTGATGGTCATGGTACCCGGGGAAGCTGGTAGGACATCGAGGGTGACAGCTGAAGAGGCAAAAAAGGGTCCGCAGGTGCCGGGAGGGCAACAACAACAAGCCAACTCGGTGCACCCAATCGTAAAGTTATAGGGGCTTCCTGCACTGGCTCCCAGGGGAGGGCAACCTGAAAGCAGACCATCCTGATCTAGCGTCAACCCTGGCGGCAGCGCCCCAACCACCCACCAGTGATAGTGCTGAAGCGGGACATAAGTAGTACAAGCTGGGGTAGGAGTATAAGTAAATTGATATTCCCAGTACTGGCATTCCGTCACGTTGTCAGAATGAGCGGCAGGTATAACAGTCAAAGCCTGTACAGGCTGGGGGTTAAGCGCCATCCCTCCCACAGCCAGTGTCAATACAACTATAGTGGCCAGGCATAGCCTGAACAAGACTGCTACACGCCGGCCACTTCCAAAACTCGATATCCTCATTTCACTACCTCCATTTTACTGAAACCGAATGGATTCCTTTTCCCTTTACTGTGCTAAATATAAATCGTCAGCGCATAAGAGGTGGTGGGATGGTGGGGCCCTGCTGGCAGGCTCGCACCGCCTCGGCCTGGGTGGTGTAACAGTTGCCTCCCATCTGGATGCACTGGGTCTGGGGGGCCTGGAAGACTTTGCCGCCGGCGCAGCACCAGCACGTCGCCGGCTGGCAGGCTTGCATCGCCTGGGTCTGGGTGGTGTAACAGTTGCCTCCCATCTGGATACACTGAGTCTGGGGGGCCTGGAAGACCTTGCCGCCGGCGCAGCACCAGCACGTTGCCATCTCCTGGCAGGCTCGCACCGCCTGGGCCTGAGTGTCGTAACAGGTGCCTCCCATCTGTATGCACTGAGTCTGGGGGACCTGGCCGACCTTGCCGCCCGCACAGCACCAGCACGTCATCATTTCCTGGCAGGCTCGCACCGCCTGGGCCTGGGTGTCGTGACAGGTGCCTCCCATCTGGAGGCATTGATCTCGGGGGATCTGGCCGACCTTGCCGTCCGCACAGCACCAGCACAGCTCCATCTGCCGGCAACGTTCGATTGCCTCGGCCTGGGTGGCGTACCAGTAGCCTCCCACCTCGGCACACCGATTTTTGGTGGCCTGGAAGACCTTGCCATCCTTGCAGCACCAGCCTTCCGGCTCGCTGTGGCAATACCACTTTCGGTTGTCAGGAGAATAGTAGCAGATCTCCTCTGAGCATTTCTGGGTGAATCCGAGGTTTGCTGCCTCACTAGGTTGCAGACAGTATTTACAATCACTGGGGCATTCAGCGAACTCAGGGCGAGGGTGGGTCGTAGTCGACGGAGGCTGAATTAACGGGGGTGACGTGGGAAGCTGAGGTAACCATTGAGGTGAACGAGCTGGAGTTAACAGAGTAGCAGACACCGGTGGGATCAGGGGGGCCGGCTCAAGCTCAGTGGCAAAAGATAGCGTTATCTCTTCAATCGCCTCGCCGCTATCGTTTTTTGCTATCAGGACGGCCGTGAACGTACTGCTGTCGCCCGTCCGTATTGCGAAGGTCGTCATCCCTTGGGCAGTCCCTTTAAGGGTGGCGGCAGAAGGGTTACTGATCTCTTTGATGATATTGCCGGCCTCAACCAGCTGCATTTCCGTGGCGTTCTTCACCACAAATGTATACAAGGCGGCTTCGCCATCATTCAGCACTAAGGGATCAGCCTCGAACAGCTTGATGTACGGCTTTCCGGCAGTATGCCCGGTTGCCCCAGTGGTAATCAGGCAAATCAGTACAAGGCACAGGCACAACCTGAGAGGGATATTCATACTGCGAACCCATCCAAAACCTGATAATCTCATCACTCAACCTCCAATTAAGACTATTGCAACGCCCAGACTTTTTCAGGTGTGGTGCCCGGTAAATGTAAACCCAGGCACAGGAGTGGTGTAGTAGCGATGGAAAGTAAAAAGCACAGCCATCTGCGAGTCACTAAAGTAAATCATGCCGAAACATCACCAGTTTAAGCATATGCCAATTTTTTACATGTGTCAATGGTGCTATAAAAAACAGAATCACTGCAGGGCAAGTCTCTTAGTTTTTAGCTTGCCTGTGCCTTGACAGCAATATGGTACGACACTATCATAGCTGATGGCGATGATGGGTGAGAATTGCTTTATTGCGAGTGAAATGGGAAATTCCGAATGTACGTTATAATAGGCCACATTTATTACAAAGAGTTTTGTGGTGTGAGAGGAGGTATTAAGTCATGAAGCACCCCTTAGAAGCGATCCCTCACGGTAAGCGGTTGATCGTTTTCCTTGCCCTGCTGGCGGTTTTTCTGGTCATTACTATCGGCTTCCGCTTCATCGGCCCTGCAGAGCCGAACATCGTGGACTTTGAGCTGGCCGGCATGACCGACAGGGCTACGGAAATTATAAATGCGTGGGATGTGCAGGACAGGATAAGGGCAGGGTTCAACCTCGGTTTCGATTACCTGTACATGCCGGTGTACTCGACCCTGATCGCACTCGCTTGCGTGTGGGGAGCCGGTGTGCTGGCATCCAGGCAGTGGCGCGCAACCGGATTATTGTTAGGCTGGGGCCTATGGGCTGCTGCCCTCTTCGATGCCGTGGAGAACGTGGCGCTCACGGTAATACTTTTTGGTACCGTGGCTGTCCCCTATCCGCAGGTCGCGCAGGTATGTGCCATCTTGAAGTTCGGCTTGATTGTTTTGGGCCTGGTGTTTGTTGCCGTGGCAGCGGTTGTGTACCTGGTGAGGAAACCAGCGCACAGAAACGGTCACCCGTAGACGGGTAACACGTAGGTAGAGATTGCCACGCCTTCGGCTCGCAATGACAGGGAGGGAAAGGTTCGCAATGACAGGCAGAACGGTCAACGGTCACCCGTAGGCGGGTGACACGTAGGTAGCTGGTTATGCGGCTATGTTAAGGCTAGGCCTGTCGGGTGTCAAGGCGTGTACTCGACCAGAGATTGCCACGCCTTCGGCTCGCAATGACAGTGGGGAAGGGCTCGCAATGACAAGGGGGAACGGTCACCCGTAGGCGGGTAACACGTAGGTGGCGTCATTGGCGCAAGCGAAGTTCTACTTGGCTTTGTAGACAGGTCTTCTCTTTTCGGCGAAGGCATTGCAGCCTTCATCGAAGTCTTCGGTAGTTACCAGGAGATCGTTCAAGGTTCTCTCCAGCTTCAGTCCGTCATCCAGGGAAAGGCTTGTGCCTTGAATCATGGCTTGCTTGGCGGCTCTTACTGCCAGTGGCGCCGGACGGCACAGTATTTCAGCCAGCTGCCTGGCAGTGGACATAAGCTCGTCAAGGGGCACGACTTTGTTCACCAGCCCTATCCGGAGTGCATCCAGGGCAACGATGGGTCGTCCGGTAAGCAAGAGCTCAGCAGCATTGGCTAGAGGGATGACACGAGGCAGGCGCTGCGTCCCTCCCCAGCCGGGGATAAGCCCCAGCGTAACTTCCGGCAGTCCGAAGGTGGCGTTTTCTGAGGCGATTCTTAAATCACAAGCCAGAGCTATTTCCAGCCCTCCACCTAAACAGGCACCGTTTACGGCGGCAATCATCGGTTTCCACAGTTCAAGTCCCCGCATAATGGTTGGCGGACCTGCCGATGGCTGCCCCCTGGTTTTTTTGATTTCGGGGAGCATTGTCTTTATATCGGCACCAACGGAAAAAGCTCTGTCGCCGGCACCGGTGATAATGCCAACCATTAGCTCATCATCGTCTTTGAAATCTATCAGGGCCCGGCTCAATTGCTCCAGGCTTTCGGGGTCAATGGAATTCAAAGCTTCAGGGCGGTTCAGCGTGAAAATAGCAATCTTACCTTCTTTTTTGTAATCGATAGACATAGTTAAGCCTCCTTATTGCTCTATTATACACCAGTCCAGGAAGATTACAGGCTCAATGCCCGCCTTGTTCGCTCACCAGCCTGTCCGACCGTCTCAGCATCGCAGATGTTGAGAACCTGTACCTTGGGGTTGATTCGCTTGATCAAGCCGGTGAGCACCTGTCCCGGGCCTATCTCGAAGAAGGTGGTTACGCCGGCAGCTATCATGTTCTCGACGGACCGCTGCCACTGGACGCAGCTGATGAGTTGGTCGATGAGCTCTCGCTTTATGGCTTCGGCAGCGGTGAGCGTTTCCCCGGTAACGTTTGCCACAAGCGGTACCGAGGGTTTGCGGAAGGTAAATCCTGAGATAGCAGCCGTCAAGCCGTCCACAGCCGGTTCCATTAAATGGGAGTGGAAAGCGTCGCTCACCTTTAAGGGGATAACCCGGCGAGCACCGCTGGCTTCCGCCAGTTTTTTGGCTTCAGCCAGGTTCTCCTCGGCGCCGCTGATAACGACCTGGCCGGGAGAATTGATGTTGGAAACGTGGGTGCCTGTCTGAAGGCATACCTCCTGGGTAGTCTTCTCATCCAGGCCGATGACAGCTAACATACCGCCCGGCTTCTTGCTGCCGGCTTCATTCATCAGCTGTCCCCTGGCGCGGACCAAAGATGCTGTGTCAGACAGGCTGAGCACACCGGCAGCTACCAGGGCTGTGTATTCACCCAGACTATGACCGGCGACGAAGGCGGGTGCAGGCAGGCTGTCCCCACCGGCATCTTGAGCGGCTCTTAAGCAGGCAATGCTGACAGCCAGCACTGCCGGCTGAACGTTGATGGTCTGTACAAGCTCCTCCTCAGGGCCTTCGAAGCATAGCTTAGATAGAGGAAAGCCCAGGGTTTCATCGACCTCTTCAAAAACGGCTCTGGCTGACGGGTACTTGGCGTAGAGGTCTGCCCCCATGCCCACCTTTTGAGAGCCCTGGCCGGGGAAAACATAAGCTATCTCTGAGCTTGCAGCCAATTTTTCATCCCTTGGATTCGAATTTGCCTAAGGTTTCAATCACCTTTTCGGCTTCAGCCATTATATCTTCGATGATGGCTTTGACCGGTTTTATGTCTTTTATCAGCCCGGCTATCTGACCTGCCATGAGCGAGCCTTCCTCCAGGTTGCCCTGAATAATGCCTGAGGACAACCTTCCCCTGCCGAATGCCTCCAGCTCTTCGGTGGAGGCACCGGCTTTTTCCATAGCCTTGAACTCTCGCGTTAGCCTGTTCTCCAAGCAGCGCACCGGATGCCCTGTTGTCTCACCGGTGACCATTGTAGCTCTGTCCTGAGCCTGAAGGATGCGCTCTTTAAAACTGGGATGGGCGATGCATTCCTCGGAGCAGACGAACCGTGTTCCCATTTGAACTCCCTGGGCGCCGAGGGCTAAAGCTGCTACCAGCCCGTGCCCGTCGGCAATCCCGCCGGCAGCTATAACCGGCAGTTTAATGTTCTGCACCACCTGAGGCACAAGCGCCATAGTAGCTGTATCACCGACGTGACCTCCTGACTCCATGCCCTCGGCGATAACGGCGTCTATGCCCAGCCTCTCTAAACGCCGGGCTAAAGCTACACTGGAAACAACCGGTATGGCTTTGATTCCGGCTTCTTTCAAGGCAGGGATGTAGGTGCCGGGATTGCCGCCGCCGAAAGTGACGATTTTTACCCCCTCATCGACAATCATCTGCAAGTTGTCTTTCACAAAAGGCGACGTCATCAGGATATTGACGCCAAACGGCTTGTCGGTCCTCTCCCTGGTGGCTCTGATCTGGTCCCTTAGCCAGTCTGGCGGTGCGTCTCCGCTGCCGATTACACCCAAACCGCCGGCGTTGGACACTGCTGACACCAGCTCGGTTGTCCCAAGCCAGGCCATCCCACCCTGGATAATGGGATATTTGATGTTCAGTAAGTTGCAAAGGTCGAAATTAGATAGCATCACCGATTACAAAGGCAACAGCGTATTCTTTACAATGAGACATGGTGACCGAGAATTTAGCTATCCCGTTCTCTTTAGCTTTCCTCTCGGCTCGGTGGTGAAGCTGGACTACCGGTGCGCCCTGGCTGTTGGAAAGAATCTCGATGTCCCGCCAGCTAATACCGTTAGCACCGGTGCCCAGGGCTTTCATAACTGCTTCTTTGGCGGCAAAGCGGGCGGCTAAGCTTGAGGCTCTGTTTTGGCAGCTCTCCAGCTCAGCCTCGGTGTAGATGCGACTGAGAAAGGAATCCTGCCGGCTTCGTATAGCTTGCTCGATGCGCTGTATCTCGACAATATCAGTCCCGACAGGTTTGCTTGACAGGCTCATAGATGATTCCTCACTTATGTTAACACTCCGAGTATTTGCTGATGGCAAGGACGGAATTATGACCGCCGAAGCCAAAGGAATTAGAAATGGTTATACGAACGTCGCCGGTCCTGGCTACATTCGGCACGTAATCCAGGTCACATTCCGGGTCAGGGTGTTCGAGGTTTATCGTCGGTGGGATAACGCCTTCCGCTAATACTTTGCAGCAGACAATGGCTTCAACTGCTCCGGCGGCACCAAGCATGTGGCCGACCATCGATTTTATCGAGCTAACGGGGATTTTATGTGCCCTGGAACCGAAGACTTTCTTAATAGCCCTGGTTTC
>JACNFS010000053.1 GCA_014384515.1 Dehalococcoidia bacterium
GGTCAGCGGCACGTACACGCATAATGCTGGGCGCATTACGGGTACGGTATCAGGCAGTACCTTGATAGGCACCTGGTCCGAGACACCGTCCTACAGCCCACCCAACGATGCCGGAGGCCTGCAATTTACAATTGCCTCCGACTGCAACTCCCTCACCGGCGTCTGGCGGTACGGCTCCTCCGGTGATTGGTCTGGGGACTGGAACGGCACAAGAATTGGTGTAGCACCTACTCCAACCCCCACACCTAGTCCCACGCCAGCTGGACACAAACTCGTTGCGTATTATCCACTGGATGGGGACACTACAGACCATTCGGGGAATGGAAATCATGGGACAAACCATGGTGGTACTTTTGTGTCCGGGGTTAGTGGGCAGGCGTTGAGGCTTGACGGAGATGATGATGTAAATTGTGGCCAGACACTGACAGGTAGTTTCCCGTCACAAGTTACAGTTGAAACGTGGGTGAATGTTGAGCGCTTTCCTTTGCCGACCGATTCTGACCAGGTAACAGAGTTAGGTCGCTCAAACTTCGATCACATATTCTATGACGGGAAAGATGGTAATGAATTTGGATTAACTGTAGGCCAGTATGGAAATGCTGCTTTTTCCGTTAAACCAGGGGCTGCACACGCTACTTGGCGTAACGTTGGTTCTTTACAGAAGCTGACATCAAATCATTGGTATCATCTTGTCGGAGTTTACAACGGTAATACAATCAAGATCTTTGTGAACGGTCAATTAGATAATACCACAACAGTCCCTCAAACACAGTGGGAAATCACTTTGCCAGGTTATTACCCGACAATTGGGGCGTATTCGGGTCGGTCTGATAAGCACAGAAACTATTTTCAAGGCATCATTGACGAGCTGAGAATCTACGACTACGCGTTAACTGCTGGTGAAATCAAAGCAAATTATGACAAGCTGTCGCTTGGTGGTACTGCACCTACTCCAACCCCCACGCCCACACCTACACCAAGTGCAGGGCTGGTCCTCCACCTCCCGTTTGACGGTAGCTACAACGACGCTTCAGGATATGGGAACCACGGCACACCTAAGGGAAGCATGCGCTTCGATAACGGAGTGGTCGGGCAGCAAGCTGCATACTTTGATGGAAAGAGCTATGTTGAGATCCCGGACAGCAACTCGCTGGACCTTTATGGAGCCTTCACCTTTTCCGTTTGGCTGTATAAGGAGGATGCAGGAGCAGGTGGCTTTGCGGTCGTACTGTCAAAAGGGGACACAGCTGCGGCAGATGATAATTCGCCCTATGCCCTCTTCCACCTCAATTCTGGGCTGTCGCCAACCGTGCGGCTAACGAAGGACAATAGATATACCTACGTCACATCGGGGGCAAGAACGGATTTCAAGCAGTGGTATCACCTTGGTGTAACCTGGGATGGGAGGGATGTGAAGTTCTATGTCGATGGAGTGCTAAAAGACACGCAGACATGGCAAGGCCCTCTTCCCAACTCGGCGGCCAAACTTCTCATAGGCTGTGATCCCCCAGGCGCCACTGAATACTTCAGAGGAATGATGGACGACCTGAGGATCTACAACTATGCCCTCTCAAATAGCCAGGTCCAAGGTGTCCACTCGGGCGCAGGACCTGCTCCAACTCCAACTCCTACCCCTACTCCTACAGGCACGGCGCTTATCGCCGAGTCCAGAACTGTGCCTCCAGGCGGGACAGTTCTGGTTCTGGTTCCCGTCCGCCTGGAGAACGCTCAGAACGTCGGCAGCCTGGGCTTCCACCTGAGCTATGACCCGGCCGTGGCGCAGGTCACCCAGGTACTCAAGGGCTCACTCCCGCCCACTTTCACCTCCAACACCCAGCAGCCCGGGCTCATCATTATCGGCTTCGCCACCACCGAGGGGGTCAGCGGACAAAAGGGCTCGGCTGTCTATGTAGAGTTCAGGGCCGTAGGCGCCGAGGGGAGCACCTGTGCCCTTACCCTCTCCCAGATTGAAGCCACTAACACCTCCGGTGCCACGGTATTCGTTACGCCGGTAAACGGCGTACTAACGATAGCACAGTTAATACTCGGAGATATCAATGGGGATGGCAAGGTCGACCTGCTCGATGCACTTAGGGCGCTCAGGATGTACGTGCAGATTGAGGCGGAGAACCTCGTACTGGATATGGACAACAGCGGCAAGGTGACGCCTGAGGATGCGCGATTGATTCTTCTCAAGCTGGCGGCTGGTACTCCCGCTGCGGGGGGCGGTACTGGCTCTGGGGCTCAACAAGTTACAAGTCAAAGGATAACGACAAGCCAATCAGGAACCGTTGTCGACCCCTCGGGTGCCCAAATAGCAGTCCCCCATGGCGCTGTGGCTGAGAACAGTGCCGGTGGAGAGGGTGAGATGCTATTCGCTATTAAGGCGGGAAGTGTGGCGGATTTCCATCTCTCCGGTGCACCGGCATATGCCCGCGTATACGAGATGGGGCCGAGTGGATTCACATTTGCACATCCCGTGAGGATAACCCTGCCTTTGCCACACGGCTTTAACCGTGAAAAGGACCTGGCAATCGTATGCCGGTATGATCATGCTTCCGGGGAGTGGGATGTTGTTGGAGGCAGAGTAAATGAAGCGGGTGACGCTGTATCGGTTGATGTAAAGCATCTAAGCATTTTCATGCCGGTAATTGGTGGCAGCATTGCTAACTTGCCGACAATTGGTGGCAGCATTGCTAACGCACCGACGATTGGTGGCAGCATCATTGACGCACCTATAATTGGTGGCGACATCGCTTTCGCGCCGATGATTGGTGGCAGCATCGCTGATGTGAACATTCTTCGACCCGGGGGTTCCGACGACTCGTACCGAGGGCAGGTTCAATTCAAGTGCGCACTTGACCATAGGTTCAATGTTTGCATATCCCAAGTCGTTAACCTGAAACACTATGATGGGGTTCCCGCATGGATGCAGAAGGAAGCTGCAGAATCTGGGCTCCTTGTAGGCGAGAGGTTTTGTCCTACGTGTAATTGGGTACCAAGTGGCGGGACAGACGCCGGCTATATAGGGCAGTATCTCCCTCAGGGCACCTACAACTTCTGTGTTGAACAGTATGCTCCCTTTTGCGGATGTCCCCCGGCAACTTGTGAACTGGAGGGTCATTATTTCCTCAACAATGTGACTATAGGTGAGCCTTGTACATATCCGTGGTACCGTACTCGTACGCTGGACTCTAGTAGCAACCCCCAATTCGGAACGAGCATCAACCTGCTTCCGGGCCCCTGTCCATGCTATGGTACGGTGACGCCATCGGTAGGGATTGGGGAGGTTAATGTCAGGCTGGAGTGGCAAGGGGATTGCGACCTGGACCTGTGGGTAGTCGACCCCGCGGGGGAGAAGATATATTACGACAAAACGACTTCAACATCGGGTGGGGAGCTAGATCTGGATAACAAGTGTTCTGACTTCAAGATAGGAAGGCCAGAAAACATCTTCTGGAAGAGCAACCCGCCGCAGGGCGAGTATAAAGTCTACGTGGATTACTTTGAGGACTGTGGTGGCGCCGGCACGGTCGCTTATACGGTAAGATGGCTACTGCATGGCAACACCTATAGCAAGTCGGGCAGTATTTCGCCACCACCGATTGGCGATACAAAAGGTGACGAGGTTTTGATAACCACCTTCACCTACTAGTCTCTTGGGTGTGCTGGATGCCCTGCGTGCGCTCAGGATGTACGTGCAGCTTGAGCCGGAAAACCTCATACTGGACATGAATCAAGACGGACAGGTCAACCCCGAGGACGCCAGGCTAATCCTGGAGATGACCAAAACGAAATAAGGGAGGGTAGTCATGAAACGAAGTGCAGGCATAAGCATCATTATTGCCGCGGCAGTGGTTGCCGGAACGGCACTATCTATGACCGGCTGTATTAAAATTCAACCAGGCGGTACCTCCACAACCGGCGGGGGAATGAATGTGCCCGTTAATGCCACGGGCGCCAGCAACGTGGGCAGCCTGGAGTTCGAGCTGGTCTATGATTCCACGGTGCTGCAGGCGGTAGGGGTGGACAAGGGCACGCTGGCGGGCAACGCCATGATGGACTTCACCACCGCTCGCCCCGGCCGGGTATGGGTGGGAATAGTTGATTCGAACGGTATAAACGGTAATGGCTCCCTCGTGGTTGTGTCCTTCCAGGAAGTCGGGCAGGGCGCGGCGACCGGTCAGCTAACGCTGGAGAACGTAGAGGCCTACGACGCCCAGACCCTAATCGACATCATTACCCAGACCACGGCGGGGAATCTGAATACGCCCCCGACTATTACCTTTATCCACTAGGCTGCTGCCATCCGTGCGTTTGCACGAGACCGGAGGGCACAGGAACGAGCCAGAGCTATGTTATTCTGGGGAATTGGCTTGAGTTTCCTCTATCCGCCTCTTTGGTTCCTCAAAGCTTCGATTACCGCTTTAATTATGGGTGATACTATTGATATGACATTCCCGTTGCCATAGTGGCGGTCATTGTGATTGCATTGGTTCAACGAGAAAGAGCATGTTGACTACGTAGTCTGGTTAACGCTACCCACAGGGGTTATCATAGCAAAATAATGGCAAGGAGAAACTGTCATGAAGCAACTCAGTGTAAAGCGAAGGCTGCTAATCATCATACTCTTCACCTTGTTAGTTTGTCCTACTACTAGCTGTACAGTCACAAAGGATAGTCCGGCACCCCAACAAGCTACTCCTCCACCCACGACCGCCATCGAGCCGACCAGTCCTTCACCTACCCCTCCCTCCAAAACGAGCATCGCCGACATAAGGGCAGAGCCAGCAGCCTATGAGGGAAGGGTAATTACGATTGAAGGCAAGTATCAGGGGTGGAAGGGGGGTTTCGGGGAGAAGCCACCAGAAACCCGCAGTGATTGGTTGGTAGAAGATGATACTGGCTGGATTTATGTAACTGGTAAGCCGTCAGGGCTAGATCCCATAGATGATGTGGGACACCCAATAAAGATTACCGGTATCGCCAAGATAACTAGAGACGGTGAGCCATATTTATCGGCCGGGGGAATAATTATTGGAGAAAAGGTTGCCACTATGAGAATAGTCGGCGTGGTGAAGGAAATGGCTACGCTATATGAGACTGGCGATTCAGCGAAGGGTGTTGAGGTTAAGCTATATACTTATAGAGAGCCTGAGCTTCCACAGTTACCTGCTCTTGGTGATCTTATAGGAAGCAGCGTCACTGACCAGTATGGGAACTATATATTAGAAATGCCGCTTGAGCTACTACCAGAGAATTGTCGCGAGTTAGCAGTGTTTGTTGACAATGGATATGAGGGTTGGGAAACAGTTCCAGTGGGTGAGGGGACAATTCAGGTTGACTTGGCCAAAGGGTCTGTTCCTCTTCCCTAGTGTACTGTCCTCAAAAGGACTCTACATTTGCAGACCATTCTCAGGATTACGTCGGTGGCGTCTTTCGATACGAAAGGCTAAGCGGTAAATCCCAAGTAGGGGCAATTCATGAATTGCCCCTACTAAATCCCAAACAATATCTATGCAAGCGGAGCTTGCGTAAGGGGTGGCGAAGTGGCACCAACCCTTGGGCTTTGTTGAACGCTTAGGCTGGACGAATATGCCCGGATTCCTATCCGTAACTTAGGTTCTTATCCTGGGACGTTAGAATCCAAGCGGTTATTGGTGAGGTCAGGTCTGGGGCCTGACACTCACCAAAGTTTGTTTAGGGTTTAGATATTAGGATTTAGGATTTGGGTGACTGCCAGGGGGAAAACATCAGTTGCTGAAAAGGCATTTACGAGACACTACACTAGATAATAGGGGGACTAGGTCAAGTTCAGGTAACTGAGGAAGGCGCGCCTTTAGAAGTTGAAGGTTCTGTGAGTAAGCATAAGGCGTATAGAAATGCAACAACGAAGGTAAAGTTAAAATGCGAAACCCAATTTACATTCAATACAAAGAGAGGTCTTACATTTTCCAGGTATGGGGCCTCGAGGAATGGATTAAGAGCCTTGAGGAAACAGTCGGAAATGTGCTTTAACTATAAGATGAGGCGAGCGGATATATCAAGGGCCTTTATTTAGGATGCTATGATTAACTGTGTTGAGGAGGTGCTAAATATGTTGAGATTTATAGAAGATTTTCTTTTTCAATCCTGGCACTCATTCTAATTCCTGCATTACTTATGTCATCGTTTCCAGTTTTAGACGCTTCAATCAACTCAAAAGGCTCAGGCACTCGGAGTTCGGTAGTATACGCTCAGGTGGCTGAGCATGCCGTTCAATGTTCTGTGCCGTATCAACTATTAACCGTCACGCTAGAGTGTTTTGTCGGAGAGGGGAGCTTTGCGGACGGCTACGATTTCTCGGCGCAAGCCGTCCAGAAATGGGGCGAAGATGGTCTTGATCGCCCGGACCTGAACCCTGATTTCTATCTTGGTACTGCTACTGCAAGCACGCAGGCGGTAGGGGTGGACAAGGGTACGCTGGCGGGCAACGCCATGATGGACTTCACCACCGCTCGCCCCGGCCGGGTA
>JACNFS010000083.1:0-4189 GCA_014384515.1 Dehalococcoidia bacterium
AAGCCTTGACATTTGGTACTATAATAGATATGATTCAGGTTTGACGAAAGGAGGCGAAGCAAATGGCACAGGCGTATTGTTTCAAATGCCGGAAAAAGGTAGAAATCAAGAACGCGCAAAGTGTGACCCTGAAGAACGGTAGACCTGCGACGCGCGGCGTTTGTCCATCCTGTGGAACCAAGGTGTTCCGCATTGGCAAAGGCTAATCCATTGATATGGCTTAGCCCGGGTGCGAAGACGACCTGTTAACCTTGTCTATCAAAAGTAAGGGGTTACGGTTCAAAATCTGCTCGTAGTGGTGTTCGCCCAACCCAGCCTGATGAAGGACAGCCTCAGCCAAAGCTGGCGTTAATAAGTCATCTTCGTTGTGGGCATCAGAATTAACCAGGAGCCTGGCTTGCGCTTTTTGGCTGATGAGAGCAACATGAGCATTAGTTGTAGAGTGTCCTGTTCGGCTAGTAAGCTCAATAAATACATTGTTTTGGGCTGCTAAGGCAGCTTCTTCCGTTGTTATTAGGCCTGGGTGAGCCAGGATATCAACGTAGGGAGATTGGACAGCGGCGAGGTTAGTGCCTTGCTCTACAGGCTCTGTAGACGTTTCACCATGGACTATTACAAGCCGGGCTCCCATTTCTTTGGCTTTCTGAGCTACCTCAGAGATGGCCTGAGGGGGAAGGTGAGTAAGCTCTACACCGGGGATAGCCAAAATGTTCCAGTGAGCTCTAGCCAGGGCACAATCATCTTTTATTTCATTAGTTACCCTGCCAAGGGAGCCAAGAGCTACGTGGTCAGTAATGGCGATAGCGGAATAGCCTTTGACAAAAGCACGGCGTATTAATTCGATGGGTGATAAGACACCATCACTGTGGAAGGTATGGGTGTGAAAGTCATAAAGCACCCTTCAACAATAACATAAGAGCTTTGGTCTAGACAAGGGTGGCCATAATATCCGTGAGGCAAGAATATGGGGGAAGACAATGTTACGTAAAATTCTAGTTCCCTTGGATGGTTCTACGGTGGCTGAAAGCGTACTTCCCTATGTTAGGGGTTTAGCTCCAAGCTTTGGTTCCCACGTTGAGATTCTGGGCGTAGGCATGGGAAGAAAGGAGCGCCGTGTGAATCGCCTTCTTGAAGACTATATTAGCCGAGCAGCAGCCGGGCTGCGAAGCGATAGTATCAAAGCTGAAGCACTACTCGTTTACGGCAGCGCCGCAGATAAAATCCTTGATTACACTGTGGAAAATGACGTCGATTTGATTGTTATGGCAACTCATGGTCGCAGTGGTATCACCCGCTGGTGGATGGGAAGCGTAGCCGAGAAGGTCGTAAGTGAATCTGCAACCCCGGTGCTGCTTGTCCGAAGCAAACGTCCTAGGAAAGCCGAGACTGCGCGGAAGTCACACTTCCGCAAGATTCTTGCCCCCCTAGATGGCTCTGACATTGGTCAAGCAGCTTTACCTTACGTTGAGATATTAGCCAAAGAAATAGGAGCTTCGGTTAGCCTACTCCAGGTCATTTCACCACCAGGGACAATAGAAGCCAGTGTGCTTGGCGGCTCTGACTGGAGAAAATTCGTTAAGGCCATGCATGATGCCGCCGAGAATTATCTTGGCAGTATCGCTGAAGGACTAAGCGGGAAAGGAATCAAGACGACATACGAAGTGCTCACTGGTGACCCGGCTGACAGAATAGTTGAACATGCCGTGGATAGGAAGGTTAGTCTAATAGCCATGTCAACTCACGGTCGAACTGGCCTTCCCCGATGGGTGTTGGGCAGCGTAACCGATAAGGTATTACATGGGGCCAAAATGCCCATGTGGTTAATCAGGTCACCCAAGATGATTATTCCCAGACACTAGGAGTGGAATCGGGATTGACCAAGATGAGCCGCGCAATAGAAGGAGACGAGCGTATCATGGATAAGATAAATGTAGCTATCATAGGTGTTGGTAACTGCGCCTCTTCCCTTGTTCAAGGCATCCATTATTACAACAAGGCCAAAGAAGGCGAATTTGTGCCCGGGCTGATGCACATTAATCTGGGGGGCTATCATATAAGTGATATCAACTTTGTGGCTGCCATCGACATTGATAAAAACAAAGTGGGTAAGGACCTGGCTGAAGCCATCTTTACTCGGCCTAACAATACTCTCAAGTTCTGTGACGTGCCTGCTACCGGCGTTAGAGTAGCCCGGGGTATGACCCACGACGGCTTGGGAAAGTACTTATCGCAAATCATCACGAAGTCACCAGGGCCTACGGCCAGTATTACTAGCATTCTTAAGGAAACAGAAACGGATGTAGTGATTAATTTCCTGCCTGTAGGGAGCGAGGAGGCAACCAAATGGTACATAGAGCAGGTATTGGCTGCTGGCTGCGGCTTCATTAATTGCATACCGGTCTTCATCGCTCGCGAGCCATATTGGTATAAACGTTTCGCCGAAGTGGGACTGCCAGTTATCGGTGACGATATCAAATCTCAGGTTGGGGCTACTATCACCCACCGCGTACTAACCAGGCTCTTTCGCGACAGGGGAGTCAGGTTGGAAAGAACTTACCAACTTAATTTTGGCGGCAACACCGATTTCTATAACATGCTGGAGCGCGAGCGTCTGGACTCAAAGAAGATCTCCAAAACCAATGCCGTTACCTCACAACTAGATTACGAACTTGAACCCGACGACATTTACGTTGGCCCCAGTGACTATGTGCCCTGGCTGTCTGATCGCAAATTCTGCTATATTAAGATGGAAGGGCGCACCTTCGGCGATGTTCCCCTAAATCTGGAGCTTAAGCTGGAGGTGTGGGATAGCCCCAACTCAGCCGGGGTAGTCATTGACGCTGTAAGGTGCTGTAAGCTAGCTCTAGATAGAGGATTAGCTGGAACCATCGTAGCTCCTAGTGCTTACTTCATGAAATCTCCACCTATTCAGTATTCTGATGACGAAGCCCGGAGGCGAGTGGAGGAGTTCATCGCCGGGCGGGAGCAGCAAAGCCCGATTTGTTTGCCCGAGGTAGCGGGGGCGAAACAAAAGAAGGTTCAGCTGCCACAAGAAGTGACGGGGTCGCCAAAATAGGGCAATAACACAGTGAAGATTGGACTAGTCTCCCCATATGACTACTCCTTTCCAGGCGGGGTCGTTAATCACATTGCTTATCTCGCCCATCATTTTGTCCAATGGGGGCATGAGGTCAAAATCATAGCTCCATGCCTAAGAGGGGGGACTCGATACTTTGAAGAAGAGGTTACCAGCGTAGGCAGGCCCATACCTGTTCCATTCGCTGGCTCTGTGGCCCGAGTTCCTTTGTCCCCCTGGTTACCAGTTCAAATAGGGGAAATCCTGGCCAAGGAAAAATTTGATATTCTGCACCTCCACGAACCTTTCGCCCCTATGCTCTCCGTAAGCGCCCTCCTTAAATCGAATTGCATAAATGTTGGTACTTTTCACGCCTGCCATAGTAGGGCTCAAAGCTACTGGCTGGCCAGACATGCGTTTAGGAGATGGCTAGGAATGTTACATGGTAAGATCGCCGTTTCCAAGCCGGCGCTGGACTTCGTCAGCCGACATCTACCAGGTGATTATCGTATTATCCCCAACGGTATTGACACCGAGCACTTCTCCCCGGATGGCCCTCAGCACAGAGAATTCGCTGATGGCAAACTAAATGTCTTATTCGTCGGGCGCTTGGAGAAACGCAAAGGCCTGGACTACCTACTCAATGCCTGCGCCAAGGCCAAGAGACATTCCCCCAACTTTCGGCTCGTTGTGGTCGGTCCAGGTACTAGATTGCGTCCCGGGTACCAAAAAATGGTCAAGGATTTGCGGCTGACAGATGTAGTCTTCACCGGTTTCGTCCCCAGCGCCGAGCTACCTCAATACTATCGCAGCGCCGATATATTCTGTGCACCAGCTACAGGTGGCGAAAGCTTTGGCATAGTTTTGCTCGAGGCTATGGCGTGCGGCAAGCCGGTAGTTGCCACCCATATTGATGGCTATGCTAGCTTGCTCTCTCACGGTGAGGAGGGGCTGCTCGTACCACCTCGAGATGAAGAATCCTTGGCTCGCGCCTTGTTATCTCTCCTGGATGACAAATCTCTGCGCAACCAGATGGGAGCTGAGGGAAGAATCAAAGCCGAGAAGTATAGCTGGGCGAATGTTGCCCATCAAGTAATGGATTACTACAACAGT
>JACNFS010000083.1:4792-6506 GCA_014384515.1 Dehalococcoidia bacterium
TAGTCTTTAACCAAATTCTGATAGCTTTGCTGATTCTGGTGGTGCTTGCTTTTGTTACCGTGGGGCAGCGGTTGGCTTACGTCCGGCAGCAGACAAGAAGTTAAGAAAACAAAAAACAAGTGGAGGTCAGAAGGTATGAGCGACAAGACTTTTGAACGGAGCCTGACATCTCTTAGTATCCTTGCCGTACTGTGGATGGTGCTCGGAAGTATCTTTCTCTATTGGGCAATAGGAATCGCCTGGATAATAATCATCGGCTTGGTTGTATGGATTGTTGGCGGTGGGGCTCTGCTCTACTACTGGGGCAAGAATTACATGTCCCGAGTCTAAGCTTGAAGGCTTTACCCATATATGACCACCTTCTCCGATTTCGCATTAATCTAGCGCGAAGACAATGTCAGTTATAGCGGTTATTGGCGCCCAATGGGGAGACGAGGGCAAAGGGAAAATAGTCGACCTTCTAGCTGAGACAGCGAAGGCTGTGGTTCGTTTCTCCGGTGGAGATAATGCCGGACATACCATAATCAATCCTTACGGTGAGTTCAAGCTTCATCTTGTTCCGTCGGGCATTTTTCACCCAGAAGCAATCTGCATAATCGGCAACGGCGTAGTAATTAACCCTGCAGCGCTCCTTGACGAAATTGACAACCTTCACAAGCATGGCATCGATACGAGCCATCTCTTCATCAGTGACCGGGCCCATCTAATAATGCCCTATCATATCCTTCTCGACCGGTTAGAGGAGGAAAGGCGAGGCAGGGGAGCCCTGGGCACCACGGGCAAAGGAATAGGCCCTGTTTTTGCCGACAAGATAGCTCGCCTTGGGATCCGCACCTGTGACCTGTTGGACAAGGAAGCATTTCAGTCTCGACTTAGCTCAGTTCTTGAATTAAAGAACGCCATCCTAACCAAAATATACAACTCCCCACCGTTATCATCAAAAGAGATTTACGAGCAATACTGCAGCTATGGGGAACGGCTAGCCCCATTCATTCGAGATACTGGTTCCATTCTTCATCAGATGGTGTCTCAAAGGGAGACGGTCTTACTAGAAGGCGCTCAGGGCACGATGCTCGACCCTGACTTCGGCACCTATCCTTATGTAACGTCATCTTCACCTTTAGCTGCAAGCAGTTCCATAGGTTCCGGCATAAGCCTCAAGCAAATCGACCAAATTGTCGGTGTCTTCAAAGCCTATACCACACGGGTGGGCGGCGGACCTATGCCCACCGAACTGAAGGACGAAATGGGTGATTTCATCAGGGAGCGGGCTCACGAGTACGGGGCTACGACGGGCAGACCGCGGCGCTGTGGCTGGTTCGATGCTGTAGCTGGCCGTTTCAGCGCTCAAATAAACGGCTTCAGCAGCATAGCCCTAACCCGTCTTGATGTTCTAGACACATTTGACTCAGTTAAGATATGCACCGCCTATGAATTGGATGGGGGCACCTTAGACCAATTCCCAAGCGATCTGGCTATTCTAGACAAATGTCAGCCAGTTTATGAGGAACTGCCTGGCTGGCAGACATCGATAAGCGCCATTCGCGACCGCAAACAGCTACCCTCACAGGCTCTTCACTACATAGCTCGACTCGAAGAGCTTCTCTCTTGCCCTATTGACATCATTTCCGTCGGCGCCAAACGAGAGCAGGCGGTAATAGTCAAGCAGATTGCATAGCACCCTGCCAACATTCTCGAGTTAGGCAAACTCTAA
>JACNFS010000033.1 GCA_014384515.1 Dehalococcoidia bacterium
GGAGCAACGCATTAAAGCAGCCTGGGAGATGGCACACCGGATTGATGACATATTGTCCAGAGGTAACCATCACGAGGTAGCCCACTTGAAAGCACAGGTGGACGAGATAAACATGTTTCCGGTGGCCGAGAAGATCCAGTTAGAGGTACCTCTCCCATTCATCAAGCTGAGACCGCTGCGAGCCCTCTGGTCATTAATAACAGGGCGGTAAACGGAAGCGTCACGAAATAGCGAGATGTTACTCTAGTATCTAGCCAACGCCACCCGTTTCTCCAACGCTGTAACCACGTTCCGCGCCGCCATCGGTTGACCGGCAGGTCATGCCTCACGCCACCGTCACCCAGGCTCACCACACCTGGCCCCCAGCTTGCCATGAGTACCGTGTGCTTTTGGCTGCTCAGGAAATCCACTAGGACTCCAATGACTTATTCCAGTTCCTCCTTGTGCCTGCAGTACTACGCGAGCTTACTCCAGGTAGTCTTTGAGTTTTCGGCTCCGGCTGGGATGGCGCAGCTTGCGCAATGCCTTGGCTTCAATCTGGCGGATCCGCTCTCGAGTTCGGTCAAACTCTTTGCCTACTTCCTCCAAGCTTCGGGCTCGCCCGTCCTCCAGGCCGAATCTAAGCTGTATAACCCTTCTTTCTCTGTCGGTAAGCTCAGAAAGTATCTTGTTTAGTTGCAGCTTGAGCAATTCTCGCGAGGCAGCATCGGCTGGCGCCAGCGCAGCTCGATCTTCAATAAAGTCACCGAGGTGGCTGTCTTCCTCTTCACCAATAGGCATCTCCAGGGATATCGGTATTTGAGACAGCTTCATGATTTCCCTTACTTTGTCTGAGGAGATTTCCATGCCCTCACCGATTTCCTCGCAGGTCGGTTCGCGTCCAAGCTCTTGACCTAGACGACGAGTGGTTTTGAATAGCCTATTGATGATTTCCACCATGTGTACTGGGATGCGAATGGTGCGGGACTGGTCAGCTAGCGAGCGGGTAACAGCCTGCCTGATCCACCATGTGGCGTAAGTGCTGAACTTGTAACCTCTCCTGTATTCGAATTTCTCCACAGCGCGGACCAGGCCGATATTCCCCTCCTGAATCAGGTCAAGCATGGGCATTCCGTGGCCGATGTATTTCTTGGCGATGCTAACCACTAAGCGCAGGTTTGCTTCCGTAAGGTGCTTCTTGGACTTCCCAGCGGTCCTTTTCACCTTGCTGAAATGGGCCTTTAACTGCTGGGCAACAGAATGAAGCTTGGAGAAGAATTCGGGATCAACGGGCTCCGCCACCAGAGATTCCAGCTGACTCCAGGAGGTTTCATCCCCTATGATCGCCACTGCCTCAGGGGGCAAAAGCCGAGTGTCTATTGAGAGGTCTATCAAGGCTTGCTCAGCTTTCAAAGTCCTTCTGTCACGAGGGTCGGTTGCATTGTGAATGCCCTGTGGGGGTTCAACTTGAGCATCGCTGTCGCCAGTGGCGACAGCGATAGCCTGCACTGTTTCTGGGTCGAGCACTCCATCGATAGCCGCCCGCAGTTTGGGGTTGCCGATGGTCTCAGTGATGCTATCCGTGGGAGGAAGCCGAAGTCGCTCGATGAGAGTGTCAACTATGGGCCGGGCTGCGAGTAGGTGACGAATCAGGTAGATGGCTATGTGAACCGCTGAAGGGTATTCACCATAGCGCTGAAGGTAAAGCTCTTCAATCTCTTCGAGATACTTGGCCTGTTCTATCTTGCCAGCTAATGCCTTCTCATCGTTTGCGGTCAGGAGTGGAACTTTCCCAATCTCGTGGAGGTACATAAGGACCGGGCTGTCAACTAAGTCCTCCCCACTGACCTCGACTATGGCCGGGGGTGGAGCGGAGCTGGCTTGTGTCCGTCGCTTACCGGCGCGCTCGTCTGCAAGCCGGGCAGGTTGTTTGCCTTGCCAAGAGGAGGGGATCCCGGTGTCATGTTCTTGTGACTGGTCTTGGTCAGAGGTACCTGAACGGGTGCCGCCGAGCCGAGGTAAGACAGCCTCGGACTCGATGCCGAGGATGTCATCGGATTCTAACTCGCCGTTGCCTTTGATGTGAGGGAAATACGATAGAAGGTCCTCATCTCGAACTGGACTCACTGGTCACTCCTCCTTGCCATCGGTTGCCGGCGTTGGTGCTCTTGTGCTTGCCACACTGCTTGGTGCACTCCTTGCAGCCGTTAGGAGCAGTCGTCGGGCGGGGTGGGATTGGGGTTCCAGCCTCGGGGGATTCGAGGGCCCCGACCCCGAGCAACGGTCCACAATGTATGATAGGGAACAAAAGAATGCCTCTAGCTTAAGCGAGGCGAAGGCCTGCGAGGGTGGGTTAGGTGGCCAATGTCCCACTCAGGGTGGAGGAATACTCCTGACGACGCAGATTACAGTGATTACTAGGGTACCGTGCCCCATGGGGGAGCTTACCTGTAGGCGGGCCAGGTGTTGTGGGGAGGAGACCGGGGCGGCGGTTGTAGAAATCAACTCTAACTGTGAAGTCATTGTCACTTATAGTATAGCACAAGACGCAGGTTGGTGCACGGGAGGGATGTGTTGAGCAAGGGCAAACAAGGTGGTTCGCAATGAGCTAGAGAGGTGCTCGTGTGCGTGTCTGTCAGGCACTCTCGAGGGTGTTGCCATGGTTTGTTGGCGGTTGTGGCGCAAAGTGGGGGTCGGGGCTGATGCGGGGGCAGTGGAAGCAGAAGGTGCCGACACAGCGTCAGCATTATCCCTCATGGTAGTAGATCGTCTGGGCAAGGAACCCTAACGGCTCAGATTGCTGCTAGACCAAGGCCTGGCACCCTCGTACCAAAGTTTTGATTTTGAAGAAGAGAAAAAAGCGTCGAAGCTTCAGAATCCTTTGAAAAGCGACTTAGCAGCCACCCCAATTTGGAGCTTGGTTCTTGACGCTCAAGGCTGAGATATGCCTCCATTCATCAAGCTGAGACCGCTACGAGCCCTGTGGTCCCTAATGACAGGGCGGTAGGTGGCGAAACAAGTTCCTCTCAGCCAAGACGAAGACGACTTTACCCCTATCATACTGTTCAGTCAACTGGCCTCTCTGTCTTCCCGCTTGCCCGCAAAGAATTGCAAGCGTAAAATGATAACTGCGTTGAGGCCGAAGGCAGCTTGAGATTCTTTTGGGATCAGCCCACTGCGCAAAGAGCCAAGGCACGAGGTAGGTTGTACTGATGAGTTTGAAAGATAAGTATGCTATCGTAGGCATAGGTTATACACATCAGGGTCGAGTTCCGGCAAGGACAGCCCTCAGCTTTTATGTTGAGGCCTGTGCCAACGCTATCAAAGACGCTGGCCTGGGAAGAGAAGACATCGACGGGCTAATCTGCTATCGCCACTTTCAGCCGGCGCCAGGTGAAAGGGAAGTGACACCCTATATTACAGCTCAGCGTCTTGGTTTGGCTCCGAAATACCTGAGCCAGGAGGCTAACTGCGCTCGATCCCATCTTCACCATGCGCTTGGAGTTCTCGAAGCTGGGCTTTGCAACTATGTCGTCATCGCCTATGCAGACAATGCCCTTTCAAGTCAGCGCATGTTCGATGAGATAGACCCAAACAAAGCTGTATTTGGGCAATTCGGATATCCTGCTGAATATGCGATGGCTGCACAGCGGGCTATGCATACCTTCCGTACCGGGCCTGAAACCTGGAAGGAAATAGCAGTGGGACAGCGTAAGTGGGCCAACCTCAACCCAAGCGCCTATTTCTGTGACCGTCCACTAACTTATGAGGACTATTACCGCTCCAGATGGGTGGTGGAACCATTCAGGACTGTCGACGTTTGTCTAATCAATGATGGTGGGCGAGCCTATGTCGTGACTTCTGTCGAGCGAGCCCGGGATCTGAGACACCGACCTGTGGTCATCATGGGAATCGGCCAGCACAACCCGTCATCTTATATCGACCAATCGACCTGCATGGCTGGACCCAGTGGTGCCAAGGTAGCCGGTGAAACAGCCTTCAGTATGGCAGAAATCACCCTCGGTGATATCGATGCCTGTGAGATTTATGATTGCTTCACCTACACAGTAGAGATTACCTTGCAGGACTATGGTTTCTTTGAACCTGGCGAGGGCCAAGACTGGTTCAAGGATGGCGCAATCGGACCTGGAGGAAGTTTGCCTGTCAATACCTCAGGAGGACAGCTTTCTGAAGCCTATTTTATGGGCCTTACGCCGCTAACTGAAGCGGCTATGCAGCTAATGGGCCGCTGTGGAGATAGACAGCTGGGGCCCAAGACCAATACAAAGGAGCCTGAGATAGTCCTATGCAGCGACAATGGCGCCACACTCCAGACCCATTGTTGCACCATTTTGAGGAGGTTCTAGCTACAAATGGCTTACAAGAAGCCCCTACCACAGCCAAACGCAGATACTAGGCCATTCTGGGATGGCTGTAAGCAGCACCAGTTGCGATTCCAGAAGTGCCGGGATTGTCAGTACATCCGCTGGCCGCCGTCTATCATCTGCCCGTTGTGCTACTCGCAGGATACGGAGTGGATAGTGGCCAGTGGCAAAGGAAAGATTTACACTTTCACTGTCTATCACCAGGCCTTTCACAAGTCTTTTGAGAATGACCTCCCATATGTAACTGCCATAGTAGAACTCGAGGAAGGGCCACGCCTGCTGAGTAACATAGTCGGCTGTAGCCCTGAAGAGGTAAGATGCGATATGCCAGTAGAGGTGATATGGGAGGATATCAACGAAGAGTTTACTCTGCCCAAGTTCAAGGTTATCACCAAACCAAATGGGGACTCTTGACAGGACTAATCCGCTAGAGGCACCTCCCCCATTCATCAAGTTGTGTGAGCGGAAGCGGCGCAAAGTTGCGGTTTGTAATAGTAAGCCAGCCCCATAGTTGATTGACCATGCGACTGGCTTTATACTGTCGGTAGGAGCAAAAATGACTGGCAACAAGATTCTTGTAGTTGAGGATGACAAGACCTTACTTGACGTTCTCAAATACAACCTCATCAAGGAGCGCTATAGTGTGGTCACTGCTGTTGATGGCGTCCAAGCTCTCGAGTTCGCCCGAAGCGAGAAGCCTGACCTCATCCTCCTTGATATTATGCTCCCCAAACTTGATGGTTTTGAGGTCTGCCGTATTTTGCGCAAGGAGATGACAATGCCCATCTTGATGCTGACCGCTAAAGTGGGAGAGATCGACAAGGTGGTCGGCTTAGAGTTAGGAGCCGATGATTATCTGACCAAGCCTTTCAGCCTGAAAGAGCTGCTGGCACGTATTCGAGCCATGCTACGCCGGGTAGAAATGGTAGAGCAGGAGATGCTCTCCAGTAACGAAACAGCTCCGCCAACAATCAGAGTTGGTGATCTCGAAATCGACCTTGCCCGCTATCAGGTCTCTCGTGGTGGTTCTGCCCTTGAGTTGAGCCCCAAGGAGTTTGAACTGCTTGCCTTCCTGGCAAAGAATAAGCGGCAGGTATTCAGCCGTGACCGCCTTTTGGAGAAGGTTTGGGGCTACGACTACGCTGGCGATACCCGAACCGTGGATGTCCACATTCGGTGGCTAAGGCAAAGGATTGAAAATGACCCGGCTCATCCCAGGCATCTGTTGACAGTGCGCGGTGTTGGCTACAAATTTGAGGCATAGAGATGTTTCGTAGCATCAGATGGCGGATTGCTGTAACCTTCGCTCTGCTTATCCTGATATGCATAGGTGGGCTTAGCGCTTACCTGTTACACTTTGTCAAAGGTGACTATCTGGACAACCTGAGGACGCAGCTGATTAATCAGGCACAACTGGTAGGCGATAGCAGCGAGCCATATTTTGAAAGTGGACAGGCAGAAAACATCGATGCTCTGGCCAGGAGGCTGGGGAACAAGATCGGTGCACGAATTACCATTATTGATGAGGATGGCGTGGTATTGGGCGATTCGGAGAAAGACCCTAGCACCATGGAGAACCATGGTAACCGTCCTGAGGTGATTGAGGCCCTTTCCAGCGGAGTCGGTAGCAGTATTCGTTACAGCACCACTCTAAGCTGCGATATGATGTATGTTGCCGTGCCGATATTAGTGGGTGGCGAGCTAGATGGCATTGCTCGGGTCTCCCTCCCCCTAGCAGAGATAAACGAGTCTCTGGCTCACATAAAGCAGAGAATAGTCGCAGGGACAGCTATTGCTGCCCTGGTAGCTATCGTTGTGGCACTTGAAGTATCAAGGTCAACTACCAAGCCATTGAAAGGGCTTACCCGAATGTCTAGAAGGATGGCTCGCGGTGAGCTTGAGCAGAAAATCCAGGTAACCTCTAAAGATGAGATTGGGGAACTGGCAGGGGCGTTCAACCAGATGGCAGCCAGACTCAAGGAGATGGTAGCTCTTCTCACCAATGAGCGGGATAAGATGGCGGCCATCCTATCAACTATGGGTGATGGTATCCTGATTGTT
>JACNFS010000064.1 GCA_014384515.1 Dehalococcoidia bacterium
TGTTCCGCTACGGCTTTGTGGATTCTCACGTTGGAAACAGCGACTAGAATACTGGTCACCTGTTGCCGAGGTGGGGCATCAGTAACACGCACTTCAAGGATGCCAGTAACAGGTAGCCTGACATCCGGCGCTTCTGCAGCCGGTGGTGCTGCTCCTTCCTCTGGTGACTCTGTATCTGGTGTGTGTACAGCTGGTGGTGCTCCCTCTGGTGGCTCCACGTCCGGTGCGCAACTGATACCAGATACGCCGGTGATGATAAGAAGTACGATGATAGCCAGGGTGGATAGTCCCTTTCTCATTCCAATTTCGCTCCTTTCCTGATGTCTGTCGGACTGCTCACCTAATCGTATATATAACGGAGAAAAGCTCAAAGAGTTTAGTAGGCAGTGAGGCCAAAATCTCTTCACAGACTTGACGTTGCATTCCAGCCAGAACTAGGCACCAGAGCTCTTAATCCTGCGCGCTTTGTGGCGGCCGCTGCGACACAATTCGCTTGATCTCCTATTCAGCGCAGCTTGCAGAGCACTGCTTGCACTTGCCGTCACACGGCTCAACGTGAATGGTAACACTGGCCTGAGGTAATCTCATTTGAATTCTATGCTCCAACAAATCACACACTTGGTGGGCATGCTCCAGACTGACGCCCTTGGCCATTACCAGGTGGAGGTCAATGTAGCGTTGCTTTCCGGCACGACGGGTTCGCAGCTCGTGAAAGCCGACGACCGGCTCGCCCTGCTCAGCCAGGCAAGACTCGATCACCGCCCGCTCCGAAGAGGGAAGCCGGGCATCTACCAGCCCAAGGAATGGCTTGCCTATTGTGTCGTAGGCTATCTTCATTATGTAAAGAGCCATTCCAATAGCGATTACCGGATCGAGAACGCTGAACCCGGTAAAGCGCACTACTACTAACCCAACCAACACTGCCGTGGCCGAGTACACATCGGCGGCGATATTGCGCGCGTTGGCTTCCAGGGCTATCGAACCAGTGGCTCGTGACACCTTTAATAGATGGCGGGAGAGGAGAACACTGACGATTATGGAGACTACCATCACTCCCATGCCTGCCTCAGCCAACTCTATGCCAGTTCTGTGTATTATGCGGTTTATTGAGGAGTAGAGTATCAGTGCGCCAGCGATAAAGATGAGTACTCCTTGCACGACACTGGCCATGTCTTCCACCTTGCCATGTCCGAATGGGTGCCCCACGTCAGCCGGTCTGGCGGCAATGCGAATGGCGAAAAAGGTAACCAAACCAGCAAAGAGGTCGAGAAGACTGTCTGCTGCTTGAGCGAGCACACTGATGCTGCCGCTAATCCAGCCGACAGTGACCTTGAGCAGTATCAGCCCGACAACTACTCCAATTAAAAGGTTCGCAGCCCCTCTTTCGGTTGAAAACATTATCCAGTAGCCTATCTTACTACAATTCATTCTAGTCCGTCATCTGAGGTTGGCAGCAAACCCAACGAACGCGGGGGGTGTTGACAATCAGGCGCACAGGTGATACAAACATAGTGAGGTGATGGAGTCTCTAATCGAGCGGGCCGCCAGAGACCTGGCGAGCAGCCACCATGCTATTGCCTTAACTGGAGCTGGTATCTCCACGGAATCCGGGATACCAGATTTCCGCGGGCCAAGCGGAATCTGGACTAAAGATCCTGAAGCGGAAAGGAGAGCTTACCAGACCTATCACATATTCTTAAACGACCCCAAAGAATATTGGGAAGAGATACTGGCCCGGTTGTCTCTGCTTGGTGACTTAGAAAACGCGAAGCCGAACCCGGGTCACCACGCCCTTGCCGAACTGGAGAAAATGGGCATTCTAAAATGCGTCGTCACCCAGAATGTTGACGGCTTGCATGACAAGGCAGGAAGTCAAAGAGTTTTGGAATATCATGGCGGTGTCTTTAAGTTGCGCTGCCCTTCTTGCGGCTCAAGGTTCAGCCGCCAGGAGTATGATGTGGAAAGACTGAGACAGGAAGGACAACTTCCCCCTCTATGTAGGAAGTGCGGGAGTCCTATAAAAGGTGACGTGGTTCATTTCAATGAGCCGATTCCTTCGGACATCGCCCATGAGAGCCTGGATGAAGCTTGGAAATGCGACTTGATGCTAATCTGTGGGACGTCATCGGTTGTTTATCCTTTTGCCCAGTTGCCCCGGATAGCGCGGCAACGGAAAGTTGAGAAGGAACAAAAGGCACAATCTGGCCTTTATTTAGTGGAAGAAGTAGCGGCTACAACGATAATTGAAGTTAACGCCGAGCCAACCCCGTTAACAAGAGAGGGAATCTCCGACTATTTAATTCAAGGAAGAACCGCGGAGATTCTGCCCAAAATAGTTGAAACTGTAAAAGAGTTGTCCAGATGAACTGATAGTGCACCGTAGGTGCGTCATTTCGCTTCCTGATGTGTGGGGAAATGCAAAAGGTCAGGCCGACAAGTACAGCCTGTCGTTTTGCTTCCTCACGTGTAGACCTGGAGCGTAGGGTGGCTGGCAGCCCAAGCCGGATTGGACGGCAGGGACTGCTGAAGTAACGATACATTCCTATTTGGTTTGTTGAACCACTGTGAAACAGGCGGAGATTTGTTCCTCTGACTACAAAATGACAATGATAAGGAGGCAAACACGTGGAAAAATCAAAGGACGAGATTTTGGACAAGGCGTTCCAAAGGGCCAAGCAGCACGAAATGAAAAGTGGCGGGTGTCCTCAATGCACCATTGCCGGTATTTTTGAGGCGCTTGATATTGAAAATGATGATGTTTTCATGGCTGCAACTGGCCTAGCAGATGGAGTAGGGCTGACAGGGGATGGGCATTGCGGTGCCCTTTCCGGCGGTGCTATGGCGATAAGCTACCTTTATGGCAGGAAAAAGGAAGACTTTCCCAAGATGATGAAACTAATCAAGGCTAATATACTGTCAAAGAAGTTGCATGACCAATTTGTTGAGAAATATGGTACCTGCCGATGTACTGACATCCAGACGAAGTTGGTGGGTAGATTCTACAATCTCTACGACCCAGCCGAAATGGAGGCAGCCATGAAGGCTGGTATGATGGACAAATGTTCAACGCTTGTGGGGGAAGTTGCCAGGATGGCGACTCAAATCATCCTGGAGGAGAAAGAAAGAGAATCCTTGAAGGAAAAGGAAGGTAAGTCTCAGTCTTGAGGCTGCTGGGGGCTGGAGAGGCACATAAGGTGTTCTCGGTCTTTGCGAGTGTGGTGTGCTAAGTGCCAAATTGTGTAACGCTCATGCTAACAGAGACGGATGATGATTACTGCTTGATCGTGGTCACTAGAAAGTATGAGAGAATGAAGGTGTGACTTGGATGTTAAAGAGAAGAAGTTTAGCAAGAGGAGGATAGCTATGGTATCACAACAAAAACGTGCATGGTATGGTCTGGTAATAGGAGTGATATGGACCATTTCCATCGTAGTGGTTTTCATTACTAAGGGTGGAGTCACTACCTATACTGAAGACTCGGGGATGAGACTGCTTATGGCCGGGTTATTCCTTGGAGGGATTATAGCGTATTCACTAATGTGGTTTCTGACCCGCGGAGCAACTATGGATAAACGGGACAGGCTGATATTGAGCAGGACACCAAAAATACAGCTACTGGCTGTCATGCTTTCGCTTGCCGCATGGGCTATTGGTCTAGGTGAAGCTTACTGGGATGAGGGACAAATTCCAGTGATTTTCCCTTACCTCATACTGCTATCGACTGTGATTGTCAACATACTGGCCCTGAATGTCGGTGTTTTGATTGGTTACTGGAGCACGGGACGTCCTACCGAAAACGAGTCTAAAGGATAATGGTGTTGGAATTGCACCAGAGAATATGGGCCGTGTATTTGACCCGTTTTTTGTCACTAGGGAGATGGGTACTGGCTTGGGGCTGAGCATATGCTATAGGATAATATCTGAGCACAATGGCAGTCTCTGCCAGTCGCTAGGTCACGGGCATCAAACGCCGGTTGGTTTGGATATGGGCATGCTGGTTTTGACCAGGCTGAAATGGAAGAGAACATCATGGCTAAAGTCAACACAGTGCTAGGCCAGATTTCCTAGGCATCTGCGGACCATTACAGACAGCTAGCTGAAACAGCAGCGCCAAGTTTGGGGTAGCACAAACAAAAAAGACAGGACAACGCCAGCCTCCTACACGTTCTTCTTCCGCTTGGGTATTAGAAAACCGGTGTTCCTTTTGTACTCCAAATATGGCTCGCCGTAGCGGATAGCAAGATCTCTCTCCTCTGCCCAGCAGAATATGTAGAAGATTGGCAGCCAGATGAATGAGAATAGCGCCAGGAACGGGGAGTTCAAGATGAATGCAATCACCCACCACAGGGTAACCTCGCCGGTTGCCTGTGGGTGCCTGACCTTCTCATAGATGCCCCCGTAGAGCGCGTGTTCCTTTTTCGGCCCAATACTTTCTTTGCCTGCGTCCCTTAAACCTATGCCCATTAGGTAGCCGCCAGGAACTGCGATGGCAATGGCTATGATGATTGAGACCCACCAGGCCCACGGGAAGGTCTGGGGAAGTGGAACTGGCAGAGGATAGAAGAAATGGACTATGTAATTGGCGACGGCAACTATCTCAAAAGCCGAGGCTATCAGTCTGTAGCGCATACATTTGGCGTAGGCAGCCTCGCCCATCTTCTTTTCTAGTGCAGCAGGACTTACACTCTTCACATAGAAGTAGAGGAAGAGGAGGGCCGAGACGATAAGGACGACGAAGTTGATCCACGCTACCATGGCTATTGACTGCAGTAGGGCCAGTATAAGTTTGTCACAGCTACCTGTCAAGCTACCGTATTTGCGCAGAATTGACGTCTTGCCCTGGAGGCAAAGAAGTACACGCAGGTTTTCCCACACTCAACCAATCCACGGATTAAGGCAGTCCGCTCCGGATGCTGCAGTACAAGCCTTCATTACCGCAGATGCCGTAATGTTCATGCGCTACTAGCAAGCAGAGACGTCAGGCTACTCTCTGGGTTGCAGCACGACTGAAACAACCGAGAGCGCGAACACTCCAACCGCAAGAAGCACCACGTGAAGTTCGATGCTTGCAATTTCCAGGGCAATCAACGCTATGCTTGCCGTGGCGATAGCGACAGCCACAGCCCTAAGCGCCAGTGCCACAATCGGTTTTGCCTTGTTCATAGCCTTACCTCTGCTGCAGTTAGTCCATAAGGGGCAACTCAGACCTCGTTCATATTATAGCTACAGCCGCCTCCCTCACCTCTGAAGCTGTTGTAGCCCTGATTACACACCAGCGTGGGCCAATAGGAATACCCATAGAATCTGGATAGCGTCTCATCATCTCACTCTTTCGTGTAGGATAAATCTTGCGTAGGGACAGGCCTTCCCCATCCGAAGCTCACTGTCACCTCGATCCTCTCCCATCAAGGGAGAGGGCAAAGCAAAGAAAAGCGGCACTATTCAGGGCGAAGAAGGGGACAAACTTGGACTTCTGTCCCTGTGTATCTATGTTCCAGATTTGGCCTACATTACAAAAGGCCACCATAAGGGGCCGAGTCCGCTTTCGGAGAAAAACATGAATAAAGGGAACATCACTGAAGTGCGGCTATCCCTTTTATTCAGCAGTGTTAGTAGGAGGCTACCGCCGGGCGTTTCTTCAGGAGGGACGCTGTTGACAAAAGGTGCTAGAATGTGGAGTCAAATATCAAAAAACCAAGCAGGAGGACACAAGAATGTTGGAAATTGAGGGACTTAGTAAAGATACTGTTTACAATGTTATGAGAGAGCTGTTGTATAGCTTCAACTATATGTGGTTTCAGATCGAAGATTGGATAAAAAGAAGGTATCCTGGAGACTTCGAGAGTGAGGAGTTGTGCAGGATTCACCAAGAGCTCGGTTCAAATGAAGCCAAGAGACTATCCACGGTTTTGAATATTGTAGGAGCAGGAGTTGACGCCATGATAGAGCTTGTAAAGCATTCTCATTGGGCTGTCTTCGAGAATATTGAAGTGGAAAAGCTAACCGAACAGAGCTTTAGAATGCGTACAACTGAATGTTCGTCCCAGCGGGCAGCGAAAAGATGGGGGATAGATTACTATGATTGCACGCTTTGGGCCTCCCTGTGTCGCAACGGCTTCTTTAAGGAAGCCAACCAGAAGGTGAAGATTCAACGGGTTTTTACACCACCTGAAACTAGGCCGGAAGGCACTCCTGAAAATGTCTCCTGCGAGTGGCTGATTTCAATAGAAGACTAAGGAATCTTGCAAGTAACAGCGAAACAAACTGAAACGACATGGATTTGGGCATATTGCGAGCATGCCATGGTTAAAGCAAAAACCACATTGACGGGGTGGGAAAGCATAAGCACATAGGGGCTTAGCCCTTCGAAGAACTCAAGCAGACCTATTCTCA
>JACNFS010000034.1 GCA_014384515.1 Dehalococcoidia bacterium
AGATAAAGCAGGCTTATCGGCGGCTTGCCCGCAGGTATCATCCCGATGTTAATCCCGGCGACAAGTCGGCTGAGGCCAGGTTCAAGGATATAAACGAGGCTCACGAGGTTCTTTCTGATCCAGAAAAGCGAAAGAAATACGATCGCTTTGGTGACCAGTGGCAGCACGCTGACCAGTTTGCCAAAGCTGGCCCAGGGGCTCAGTGGGATTTTCGCAAAGCTGGCACGTATACTACCTCCGACTTCGGGGACTTGGGTGATTTAGGCAGCATCTTCGATAGTGTTTTTCGTGGTTTCGGAACTCGCTCCGGCACCGTTCGCCGCGCTGGTAAGCCTAAGGGTGTGGAGCATCCCATTGAGGTGACCTTGGAGGAAGCCTATCATGGTACAAAGCGTGTTTTGCAAGTTTGGGGTGAGGAACCTTGTTCCGCATGTGGTGGGCAGGGCAAGGTTCGGGATGGACTTCTGAATAAACCGTGCGCCGCCTGTGGCGGCTATGGCAAGGGCATGAAACCGAGGCGACTTGAAGTCAAGGTTCCGGCGGGGGTTAGGAATGGTTCAAAAGTTCGCATCGCCGGCCAAGGCAATCCAGGTTACGGCGGGGTTAGGGGTGACCTCTATCTAGTGGTGAAAGTGTTGCCTCACAAGGTCTTTGAGAGCAAAGGGGATGATCTTCATGTTGAGGTTCCTGTGCCCCTGGTCGCTGCTATGCTTGGTGGCGAGGTGCAATTGCCAACACTTAAGGGCAAGCTAGCTCTCAAGATACCCCCTGAGACTGAGAACGGAAAGGTGTTCCGGCTGGCTGGACAGGGTATGCCGCATCTGGGCGATTCCTCACGAGGTGACTTGTTTGCCAAAGTGAACGTGGTGCTGCCAACAAAGCTGACTCAGCAGGAGAAGCGGCTTTTCGAACAATTACGGATGTCTCGTTCCGGTTAGGTATTGATAACATTTTGCTGGGGTGATAAGATAGAATGACTTCGCGTGATTCAGAACCTAGATACGTGATAAGCATTGCGGCTAGAATAGTCGGCATTGAGACTCATACTTTGCGCTATTATGAAAGGCTCGGTCTGGTGCAGCCCTATCGCTCCGGCGGAAACATTCGGTACTATTCAGAGGGCGACGTCGAGCGTCTGCGTCATATCAAAACCTTGATGAATGACTTGGGAATTAACCTGGCGGGAGTGGACGTAGTGATGCGCATGGGTGAGAAAATGGCGGAAATGCAGCGCCAGATTCAGGAAATGGAGTCGGAGATTCATCGCCTTAAACAGGCTGATACAGGAGAAAATAAACTTGAAGAAAGGAGTTAGGAATGGCTAAAGCAAAGACGGAACTTAAGCCGGCCAAGTGGCAAATTACTGCAACCACTATCCGCTGTGAGTTGGTTGATGATTTCGTCACTATTATGGTCAACAAAGACTGGTCGACGAGGTGTGCCTGGTATAACCGGTACAAGCAGAAGGCTCTTGAGGATAAGAAACAGAAATTTGATAAGAAGGTCAGAGCCAAGATGGAGAAATGCGCCGGCCCCGACTGTTCCTACGTAGCTGAATATCGGGAAAAGCTCATACAGGAAGAGTCTGGCGCCAAATAGATAAAGGAGGCCTATGAGGCCAGAGAGGTTTACTGAGCAGGCACGGGAAGTGCTGGCTGCTTCGCAGGAACTTGTTCGCCGTTTTCGCCACAGTCAATGGGATGTGGAACACATCCTCATGGCTTTGCTCGAGCAAGCAAGCGGTTTGACCTCGGACATATTGCAGAAATTGGGTGTGGATGCGGTGGCGGTGAAAGCGCGAGTTGAAGCCGGCCTTGACAGTGCTCCGAAGATGGCTTATGAAGCTGAGCAGATTTATGCTACGCCTAGAATTGCGCGCCTCCTGGAAGGCGCTGCTCGCGAGGCTGACCGACTCAAGGATGAATTCATCGGTATTGAGCATCTGTTGATTGCTATCGCTGGTGAGGGGCAGGGGGAGGCAGTCACCATCCTGAATGAATTTGGCATCGACCAGGAGAAGATTTATCGGGCGCTCCAAGATATCCGTGGTAGTCACCGGGTTGATGACCCTAGAGCTGAGAGCAAGTATCGGTCTCTGGAGAAATACGGGCGTGATTTGACCGAGCTAGCTCGTCAAGGAAAACTCGACCCGGTGATTGGGCGTGATGATGAGATAAAACGGGTGATGCAGATATTGACTCGGCGCACCAAGAATAACCCGGTAATTATCGGCGAGGCCGGTGTCGGCAAAACGGCTATTGCTGAAGGCTTGGCCCAGAAAGTGGCGGCTGGTGATGTGCCGGATTCTCTTAAGGACAAAAGGGTAATTGCTCTGGATATGGGGTCGCTGGTTGCTGGCAGCAAGTTTCGGGGTGAGTTTGAGGAGAGGCTGAAGGCGGTGATGGATGAAATTCGTCAGGCCAGCGGCGAGATTATCTTGTTTATTGATGAGATGCATACTGTGGTTGGCGCTGGCGCTGCTGAGGGAGCCATTGATGCTAGCAATATGTTGAAACCAGCGTTGGCTCGGGGCGAGCTCCAGTGTGTTGGGGCAACTACGTTGGACGAGTATCGGGAGCGTATTGAGAAGGACAAGGCATTGGCACGGCGGCTGCAACCTGTGTTTATCGGTGAGCCAAGTATTGAGGCGACCATAGAAATGCTGCAGGCGCTGCGCCCTAGATATGAAGCTCATCACAAGATAAGAATCGATGACTCCGCTCTGGAAGCTGCTGCCCGACTGAGCCAGCGTTATATCTCGGACAGGTTCTTGCCGGATAAGGCGATTGACCTCATCGACGAGGCAGCCAGCAAGTTGCGCATAGATATGGAGAGTGCTCCTCCGGATGTCAAATCATTGGACCAAGAGCTAAAGCATTTACTCAATGAAGAGGATGCAGCTTCTCAACGAGGGGATTATCAACAGGCAGCTGAGCTCAAGTCGCAAAGGTTGCGATTACAACAGGAATTTGATGAGGCGAAAGCCAAGTGGCTTCAGCGAGAGAAAATCGATAGCGTAGTGGATGAGGAAGATATAGCTGAGCTGATTTGTAAGTGGACGGGCATTCCGGTTTCCCGGATGCTGGAGGGTGAGGCAGAAAAGCTGCTTCATATGGAGGAAAGGCTGCATGAGAGAATTGTAAATCAAGAGGAGGCAGTTTCAGCCATCTCTGAGGCTGTCAGGCGGGGGCGAGCCGGGCTTAAAGACCCGAAGCGACCGATTGGTAGCTTTATCTTCTTGGGCCCTACTGGTGTCGGCAAGACGGAAGTGGCCCGAGCTCTTGCCGAATTCCTCTTCGATGACGAGGATGCCATGGCACGGCTAGACATGTCAGAGTATACGGAGAAGCACACGGTATCCCGGCTTATCGGCGCTCCGCCTGGATATGTGGGCTATGAAGAGGCGGGACAGCTAACTGAAGCAGTGCGCCGGCGCCCGTTTCGAGTCATTCTTTTTGATGAGATTGAGAAGGCGCATCCTGACGTTTTCAATATTTTGCTTCAGATGCTGGAGGATGGCAGGCTGACTGATGGCCATGGCAGAACGGTTGATTTCAAGAATACCGTGGTGATAATGACCAGCAACCTGGGTACTCAGGAATTCCAACGCCAAGCCATTGGCTTCTCTCGTGGGGAGAAAAGCGAGCAACAGCGGCTGAAGAGCGTCGTAGAAAGCGCTCTGAAGCAGACTTTCCGTCCTGAATTCCTGAACAGGGTAGACGACATTATCATATTCGAGCCGCTGACTGAGGAGCACTTGAAGAAGGTTGTTGACCTGTTGGTTCTGGAGGTGGAGAAGCGGCTGGCTGATAGCAATATCGAACTCGAGTTGATGGATGAGGCAAAGGCTTGGTTGCTGAAAGAGGGCTATGAGCCGGCCTATGGAGCTCGTCCGCTGCGCCGGGCGATCCAACGCTATGTGGAGAATCCTCTGTCCAGCCGGATATTGGGTGGAGAGGTCAAAGATGGAGACTGCGTGGTTGTAGGAGTTGATGGCGATGGGCTAAGCTTTAGCACCAAGAAAAAGGCCAAGGTAGCTACTTAAATGGGAGATTCCTCTCTAAACGATACGGCAGGCGTAGACGAAGGGGTTAAGCAAGGCTGGTCCACAAAAGAAATTGCAATATCTGTCCTGTCGTTAGTAGTTGTTATCTTTCTTTGTCTTGCCGCTATTTACTTTAAAGATTACCTGTTGGATACGGAATACATAGCACACTATGGCCTTCTGGGTGTGCTCATTACCGCCTTTATCGCCGGAAGTACTGTAAGCGTCTTAGCAATACCTGTTCCCTATTGGCTTTTGGTATTTACCCTCCCATCCATCCTGGGACCTGAGTGGGGGATAGGAGCGCCAATAACGGTAGGAATAATCTCAGGCTTTGGCGCATGTTTGGGCCAAACGCTGACCTTCATCATTGGCTGGGGGGGGAGGGACCTATCTGAGAAACTGGCTTCCAAGTTAAGTAAGGGACTTTATACCAAAGCCATGTATTGGGCACAGCGGCATGGTTCGCTGGCTGTCTTTACCATGTCGGCTGTATTAAATCCCTTCCATTTACCCATGACTCTTGCTATGGCGTCACTCCGTTTTTCCGGATGGAAATTTGTCCTTTTCTCTTTGCTCGGTAATATAGTTAAGAGCTTATTCATAGCATTTTGTGGCTATTTGGGGTTAACTTCGTTATTCCGTTTACTGGGAGTGTAGGAGGAAACACAGTCAAATGGTGCACATCGCCCTGTTCTCGGCGTTAGGGATATTCTTCAGCGTAGGAAGCTGGCAGTTGGCTGTTTGGATAGACGAAACTCGGCACAAGAACAAGAAATATAGGGCGGCAACTGCCTGTGCCAAAAAGGCGGGCAAGCCACTGCTTGTGGCCGGTGGGCCATGGGGTACAAAGGGATTTCGCCAGCGGCTAAATATGCCTGCACATGGCAATGGCGATGTTTGTCTCGATATTGATCGGAGCGCTTTCGATGGTCACCCTCATGGCGTAATCGGCGATGTTACTCAAATTCCGTTCTTGGACAAAAGCTTTGGAGCTGCCTTCGCCAGTCACTTGGTGGAGCACCTGCCGACCACTGACGATGCTAAGGGGGCTTTGGCAGAACTCAACAGGGTTGCAGAAGCTGTCTTTATTGTTTATCCTTCTAGACAATCTATTGCAGCTTGGGTTAAACGTGAACACCACCTCTGGGTCTGGCAAAAGGGCAATGTGACCTACCTTGAGCAAAGGGGTAATTCAGAGGGCAAGAAGAGGGGGAAATATCCCTAACTGAAGTAGTTAGGGATATGTGTTTATTAATGAGGATGCATACTGAAGGTGAAAATGCTGACGAGCAGCTAAAGATGACCAACGCGGACCTAGCCTTGCGGAAAGAAGCCTATGACCTGGCTCAGCAACTTTTTGGGAGTCAGGAGACAGGCGGTAGCTTTGCCAATCAGCTTTTGGATATTTGCACCAGAGCTCAAGGCAAAGACTTCCTTATTATTCATAACCCTGGCGGTTGGGGGCACTCACAATTAGACCGCTGCCTGGCGTGGGAGAGAAGCATATTAGAGGGAATCAGCACTACCATAAGAGAGATGGGGTACAGTTCGCTACTAATTCAGTACTTCCGCACTCGTGACAGTTGGTGGGAGCGACTACGGGATATGAAAGAGCAATTTCGCTTCTTTGCTTCTAAGGCAACGGTGATGGCGGCTGCGCTGCAGTTCATCACCAAGCATATCAATACCCTCAAGGTGATACTGGTAGGAGTGAGTCAAGGAGCTGCCTTCAGCAATGCAGTTATGCAGAAGCTAGGTGCACCTTGCCAGGTTTTTAGCGTCGAATTGGGCTTCCCTTTCCAGTATAGACCCTGGGGGAGAATTACCCAGAGAACACTAGCGATAGATAGCAATGGCATCATACCTGACGTGCTGGCACAAGGGGATTGGAAGGTGGGGATTAGAATCCTTCTGACTGCTCCCTTCAGATGGGTCATTTATCGCCTTCAGGGAAGACCGGTAGAGTTCGCCCATTGCATTAGCGCACCAGGACATGAGTACGACTGGAATTATCCTGAGATTCAGCGGCAAATTAGAGGTTTCCTTGAGACTAATTTCGCCGCCGGTAAATAGATGAGGGTGTGTATCAGGCAAGAGCGATTTGGCAGGCAAGCGCACGGGATACTGACCCCTTCAACTCGATGATCCATCTTGGCTAATGTTGCCCGTTCCTTCTTGCGATGAATGGAGGTGTGAATTCAACCTATGGATAAACAAGAGCTTGCAAATAAGCAAAAAAGCTGGAAAGTGGCCTTTCTGCTATCTCTCTTCGTTGGATTCTTCGGG
>JACNFS010000032.1 GCA_014384515.1 Dehalococcoidia bacterium
TGACAGCACCACACATAGGGCAATTGTAGGGGAACCTCTGACCACAGGCTTCGCAAAACTGCTGACCCACAACGCTCTGGGAGCCACACTTAGAACACGGGAACGTCTGGTGCATGCTTCTACTTTCCATTTGGTATATCCAAGAACAGTCTAAGCCTATTCTAATGATTTTTCAATACCGCGTTGGACTCCTTAATCCGTGGATTCCATAGTCAATCGCCTAAACTTCAGCATTCTCCATGAGATTGCTTCGCTTCGCTCGCAATGACAGGGAGTTGTCTTTGCGAGGAGCGTCAGCGACGAAGCAATCTCGTTGTCCATTGGCCTGCCTCACCAATGGAGTCACCCACGAGGTGAGCTTTTTGAATCTGTACTCACGGATTAAGGGGACTTTGAGGCCCGCAGTCTTACATCCCAAGGCAAACACGGTGGTCGAACTCAACTGTGCTTCCAGTGCCTTGCCCAACGGCAGAGGACTACCATGTGGGTTGTCCACATTTGAGATATCAAGCAACCGGCTTCAAGGTCAGGTAGGAGACCATCCACCGGGGGGACGTGCTCATAATAGGCAAAGCACCCCCAGCCACCGATAAGGTCAAGTCCCGCTTGTTTCATAGCAAGATTCTTGGTTATGGAAGAGATGAGTCAAATGCTCAAAGCGGCCAGATGGCGCAAGAAAGCGAGAGTCTTGTCCAGAACAAGGAGCTGGCACAAGCCAGTTACTAAAGCTACTGCTCCGAGTAACTTCAGGTAGACAAAAAATTAGAGCGACTCTGGCTTCTTTTTCAGGGTGGCAATCAAATCGTCTAGAGGTATCGCCGCCAGGGTCAAGGTCTGAAGGCCACCTTTGGCACTTAGATGTATCGCCAGCTTGGCTGCGACTTCATCGCTTGGAGCCTCGAGGATATTGACGAAATCATATTGCCCCAAAAGGGCATACTGAGACAGTATTTTGACTCCCATATATTCAACTTCCTTATTAAGCTCCTTAAGCCACTCCGGATATTCCTCCATTCTCTTCCTGCCTTCATCGGTAAGAGTTGTGAGCGTAAGATATATGGCCATGGCTACCTCCTGTTAGTCGGATTGTTGCTCCACTAATTATATGCTCCGCTATTGTGAAATGCCAGTCCCTCTAAGGACAAGACCTGAGACTTTGCGACTCAGGCGTGACCACGCATCACCATAGCTACCCACACGGCCTTTGGCCCTATATCCACAAGGCACAACATGGAGACCTCACGCTGTCGACTTGACACTGCCAAGGATACGGGTTAAAATTTCTTTTCGTTAGTTGTTTGCGTTCAGTAGTCAAGTGAGCAACAAATCATAGAAGGAAGGGGTGATGTCATGTGCCCGAAGTAAGACTTGAGCACGGAGAGAGCTTTGACAGCATGCTGCGGCGGTTTAGCAAGAAGGTGCAGCAACAGGGCATACTCAGTGAAGCCCGCCGCCGCAACTTTTACGAAAAGCCGAGCATAAAGCGGAAGCGGAAGGAAGCGCAAAAGCGGCGCAAGACCTCCAGGAGCAGCTAGAAGATGACTCTGGCTGAAAAAATCAGAAGTGACCTCGAGCAGGCACTGAGACGCACTGACAAGGTGCGGTGTTCAGTGCTCCGTCTGGTTCTGGCTGGCATAAGGAACGCCGAAATTGACCAACAGAAGACTTTGGACGATGCTGGCATACTGGGTGTCATGGACAAGGAAGCCAAGAAGCGGCGTGAGAGCATCGAGGCTTTTCAGAAAGGTAACCGCCAGGATTTGGTGGCACAAGAGAAGGCAGAGCTGGCTATCCTTCTGGAGTATCTCCCCGAGCAGATGAGCCGCGAGGAGATTGTGGCTGCAGCTCACAAGGTAATCAGCGAACTGGGGGCAACGAGCCCAAGTGACAGAGGCCGAGTTATGTCTCAACTTATGCCCCTAGTTAAGGGAAAGGCTCAAGGACAAGAAGTGAGTGCCGTTGTCTCAGAGCTTCTGAGCACCACCTAGTATTAGAGTGCTACCATTTCATCCTTCTTAATTGGTATCGTATTCGGCGGCAGAGAGTGCCGCCATATTTATTTTTTTAGGAAAACAATTGTGAGATTCGGCATAGTGATTTTCCCCGGTACCTGGAGCGACAGGGATTGTCATTACGCCCTCAACAGTACTTTGAGGCAGGAGGCTGGCTATATCTGGCATAAGGAGACCGACCTTTCTAAGTACGATTGCGTCATTCTACCTGGTGGCTTTTCCTACGGTGACTATCTGCGACCTGGAGCCATAGCTCGTTTTTCTCCTGTGATGGCATCGATTGAACGGTTCACCTCCCAAGACAAGCTGGTCATTGGCATTTGCAACGGGTTTCAGGTACTGTGTGAAGCTGGGCTTCTTCCCGGGGCACTACTACGTAGTACCCACCTTGAGTACCGGTGTCAATGGGTACAGCTAAGGGTGGAGAATAATTCGTCGCCTTTCACTTCACAATGTGAAGAAAAGCAGGTACTGAAGATCCCTATTTCTCACTATGAAGGTAGGTACTATGCCGACGATGCCACGCTGGCTGAGCTAGAAGCCGATAAACGCATCCTTTTCCGCTACTCAACGCCAACAGGTGACATAACCGATGCAGCTAACCCTAATGGCTCGTTGCAGAACATTGCCGGTATCATCAATAGGAAGGGGAATGTCCTGGGTATGATGCCGCATCCTGAACGCGCCTGTGAGCCGATTCTCGGCAGCAGCGACGGTAACCTAATATGGGAGTCGATTATTGCCAGTAGCTAAAGAAATACTCGATGAGGTCGCTCTAAGCCAGCAGGAGTACGAGCTTATAGTGGAGAAGCTTGGCAGGGAGCCAAGCCAGGTGGAGCTGGGGCTATTCGGAGCGCTGTGGAGCGAGCATTGCGGCTACAAGCACTCCAAGGCTCTGCTCAAGCACTTGCCATCAGGGAGTCAACGAGTGCTGGTCAAGCCGGGGGAAGAAAATGCCGGGGTGGTGGACATCGGCGACGGGCTGGTGGTGGTGATGAAGATAGAATCCCACAATCATCCGTCGGCAATCGAACCGTATCAAGGCGCAGCCACCGGGGTAGGAGGTATCGTTCGGGATATTTTCACCATGGGAGCCCGACCAATTGCCTTGCTTAATTCCCTTCGCTTCGGCCCTTTGAGCGACTCTCGTAACCGATATCTCTTTGCTGGGGTGGTTGGCGGCATTGCTGGCTACGGCAATTGCCTGGGGATACCAGACATCGGCGGCGAAATCTTTTTCGCCGATTGCTATTCGACCAACCCGCTGGTTAATACCCTATGCCTGGGTATTGCCGAGGCCAAGAACCTGGTTCGGGCAAGAGCCCATGGAGAAGGCAACCTGCTGATGCTGGTCGGAGCTGATACCGGTCGTGACGGACTTCACGGGGCCTCTGGTCTGGCATCAAGGACATTTGAAGAGGAGCGGGAGCTGAGGTCAACAGTCCAGGTCGGTAATCCATTCCTGGAGAAACTGCTGATCGAAGCCTGTCTTGAGCTAGCCGAAACCGATTGGATTGCCGGCATGCAGGACTTGGGCGCTGCTGGACTGACCAGCTCAGCTATAGAATCAGCAGCCAGAGGAGGAGGAGGCATTGAAATCGATGTCCTCAAGGTGCCTCGGCGGGAGAAAGACATGACCCCCTACGAGGTTATGCTGTCGGAGTCTCAGGAGAGGATGTTGGTGGTTGTGAAGAAGGGTTGTGAGGACAAGGTGAAGGCTCTATTTGACCGCTGGGAGCTGCGCTCCGATATAATCGGCCAGGTGACCGGCGACAGCCTGGCCAGAATCAAGGAAGGGGAAAAGGTGGTGGCTGAGGTGCCGGTAAATTTGCTGACTTCACCACCCGTCTACCGACAGCGAGTCAAGAAGCCACATTGGCTCGAACAATTGCAGGCCTTTGATGTAACTTCCGTTCCTGATTTACCGCCGAAGAAAGCCAATTCTACTCTTCTCCGTTTGCTGGCATCACCCAATATCGCCAGCAAGCACTGCGTATATCGCCAATATGACCACCAGGTGGGCAATAATACTATAGTTCTGCCTGGCAGCGATGCTGGCGTACTGCGCATCAAAGGGACGAAGAAAGCTATCTCACTGACTGTTGATGGCAACGCCCGGTATTGCTATGTCAATCCTTACCTCGGCGGTGTCATCGCCGTGGCTGAAGCAGCCCGAAACCTCGTCTGCAGCGGTGCTCAGCCTCTGGCTATCACCAACTGCCTCAATTTCGGCAACCCAGAGAAAGCCGACGTTTACTATCAATTGAAAGAATGCATTGCCGGTATGGGGCGAGCCTGCCGAGAGCTGAGAATTCCTGTTATCAGCGGTAATGTCAGCCTGTACAACGAGACCAAAGGCGAAGCCATATACCCGACTCCGGTGGTGGGAATGGTGGGGCTTATCGAGGATGTAACCAGGCACTGCACTTCCGGATTCAAGAATGAAGGTGACCTGGTATTCTTGCTCGGAGATAGCAAGGTGGTTGATAGCAGCATTGGGAGTAGCGAATATCTTGAACTAGTACACGGCATGATAAAGGGGAACCCCTATGTTGACCTGGAGTTGGAGAAACGGCTACATCGTTGCTGCCTTGAAGCAATGAGGCGACGCATCATCAACTCCGCTCACGATTGCTCCGAAGGCGGACTGGGTGTTGCCCTGGCAGAAAGCTGCTTGGCTAACGGTCTTGGCTTTGTCAGCCACGACTGGAGCACAGAAGGAAGGCTGGATTCAGCCCTTTTCGGCGAGGCTCAGTCCAGAATCATACTCTCGGTAGCCCCAAAGTCAGCCTGGAAAATGGACAGGCTCGCTGTTCGTTGGCAGATAGCGGCAACAAGACTTGGCACGGTGGGTGGCAAGCGGTTGGTATTGAAGGGCTGTATAGACTTGTCCATCGATAAGATGCAGGAGGCATGGTGGGATGGACTGGAGAGGTTGCTATGAATTTGACAAATATTCTCAGGAGGAGCCGAGTTGGCTGAAATCTGTCCTTTTCCAGGGATACGCTACAATCAAGAGAAAGTCGGAGATTTGGCATCAGTTATCTGCCCTCCGTACGATGTCATTTCTCCCGAAGAGCAAAGAGCCTATTATGAGAAAAGCGACTACAATGTCATCCGCCTAGAGCACGCGCTGAAGCTGCCTGAAGATACCCAGAGCGATAACAAGCATAGCCGAGCCAATGCCACCTTTAACCAGTGGATAAAAGAGGGCATCCTGCAGGACGACCCTGTAGCCTCTTTCTATGTTCACGAACACAGCTTCGCCTATCGGAATATCAGAAAAAGGCGCCTGGGGCTGATAGCGTGTATCCGGCTGGAGCCATGGGAGAACAAGGTTGTATTTCCCCACGAAAACACGGTGCCAGGCATCAAGAGTGACCGTCTAGAGCTGATGCGAGCCTGCAACGCCAACTTCAGCCCACTCCTCGGCCTTTACGAAGACCCGGGGCAGAGAGTCACCAAACTATTGATTTCGCAAACAAAGCGTAGGCCGCTACTTGATTTGACCCAAGCTGGTGATACACACAAGGTTTGGATGTCCAGCGAACCTGAATTCGTCCAGAGAGTCAGTCACTTCCTGGCTCCCAAGCCTATCTACATCGCCGACGGACATCATCGCTATGAAACGGCTTTAGCTTACCGGGATGAAAGGCAGCAAAGCAGTTCATCGGCCATCGGCGAGGAATCCTTCAATTTTGTCATGATGACACTTGTGGCGTTCTCTGACCCTGGACTTATGGTTTTGCCTCTCCACCGCCTGATGCGCGGCATACCTTCTGAGACTCTGACCGGACTCAGAAAGCAGCTAGAAACGTTTTTTGAGATAGAGTCCGTTCCCTTGGCTGAAACTGGATTGCCGGAGCTGAGAGGAGCAAGCTCAAGGGTCCTGGGATTGGAGTCGGGGAGCCTTGTAGGTTTGAGACTTCGCCAGTCCGTATCCCTCAAAGAAATAATGCCCAGGGACCATTCCGAGATTTACAGAAAGCTGGATGTCAGCATTCTCCAGCATCTCATCATAGAGAAGCTGATAGCGCCAGGTGAAAGCAGTAACCTCGCTTATACCCCTGATAGCGAGCAAGCCCGAAAACAGGTAGAAAGCGGTGAGTATCAACTGGCGTTTCTGTTGAATCCCCTGCCGGTGACAACCATTAAGGCAATCGCCGATGCCCACGATAGAATGCCCGGGAAATCGACTTACTTCTATCCCAAATTGCCTACCGGTCTGGTGATCAACTGCCTCGAGGGGGAGCTATAAACCGAGCCTCCCTTTCAGGATAACTTTTGGCTTATGCCCCATA
>JACNFS010000073.1 GCA_014384515.1 Dehalococcoidia bacterium
AGATGCCCTATTTGTGGAGCCACCAAAGATAAATTCAGAAAGTTCTGATTAAAAGGGGGAGATAAATCGAGTTTTGGAAACAAAGACTGAAAACAAACAGTCTATCTCGATTATGCTGCTGCCGGTGCAGTATCGCTGAGGTGCTGGAGGAAATGTTACCCTATTTGTGGGAAGCGTACGGCAATCCCCGATCCCTCCATTCCTGGGGTGATGAAGCCGGGGAGGTTAGACTATGAGTGAAGTATCTGCAAACAAAAAACGGATGTTAAAGGAGTTAATTAAGGCACTACATGCTGGAGCGCACCCAGACGAAATGAAGGAAAAGTTCAAAGAGGTCTTGGAGGATATAGGTCCACTAGAGATCTCCAAAGTAGAGGAAGAACTTATCGAAGAGGGCATGCCTACGCAAGAAGTGCGAAGGCTTTGCGATGTTCACCTTGCCGTTTTGAGAGACTCACTTGAGAAACCAAAGAGTGAAGTTCCGTCTGGTCACCCAATACACATACTCTTGAAAGAGCATGAACTGGTAAAAATGTTTGTTGATGAAATCTCTGTTCTTCTTGCGGGAGTTGAACAGACTAAGGATTTTGAAGGAGTTGAAAACCAGGCCTCAAGAATTGGAGAACTCTTGAGACATCTCAAAGAATATGAAAGGCACAAGATTAGAGAGGAAAACTGCCTGTTTCCTTATTTGGAGAAACATGGGGTAAGTCAACCACCAGCCATAATGTGGGCAGAACACGATGAGCAGAGGAAGGAGATCGAAGAAGCGAGCAAAACCCTAGAGAATAGGGAAGTTCTTGAGTTCGGAGAGTTCAAAACAAAGCTCCTCTCACATCTCAAGAATCTGACTGACCTCATTCCAAACCACTTCTATAAGGAAGAGAACATACTCTTTCCTACAGCGTTGACACTCATAGGTAACGAGGAGTGGCTGGAGATAAAAGCATCGATGGACGATTTGGGATATTGCTACTTCACGCCAAAGGAGGCTATTGGTGGAAAAGTAGGATTGGCAAAGGAAGTCAAAGAACAGGAAGGAGAAATAGCCTTTGAAACGGGCTCTATGGCACGGGAAGAATTAGAGGCTGTGCTGAATACCTTACCCGTAGATATTACCTTTGTAGACAAAACGGACACAGTCCGATACTTCAGCCAGACCGAAGAGCGAATCTTCCCAAGGGCGAGGGCAATTATCGGTCGCAAGGTTCAGCAATGCCATCCTCAGGAGAGCGTTCATGTGGTTCAACAGATTTTGGATGACTTCAGAAGTGGTCAGCGAGACGTAGCACAGTTCTGGATTCAGCTGAAAGAACGGCTGATTTACATTCGCTACTTTGCGGTTCATGGCAAGGAAGGAGAATATCTCGGCTGTTTAGAGGTTACCCAAGACATTACAGACCTGAGAGAGATTGAAGGAGAGAAGAGGCTTTTGTGAGATGAACTCGGGATAGCTTGGCGCGGGAGAGGTTTATTCATGGTCAGCAGGAGGAGTCTGGCTTAAGAGGAAGGAAATGAGGAAGGTTTACTTGGATAATGTTGCCACTACTCCAATACTGCTTGAGGCGGTGGAGGTAATGTTGCCCTATTTGCGGGAAGTCTATGGCAATCCCCAATCCCTCCACTCTTGGGGTGATGAAGCTAGGGAGGCAATAGACATAGCGCGGGAGCAGGTTGCTGCTCTCATTGCTGGTAATCCCGAGGAAATAGTTTTTACCTCCAGCGGCAGTGAAGCTAATAATCTGGCTATCAAAGGGTTAGCTCAAGCTCAGGCTGGCAAAGGGAAACATATAATTGTTTCCGCTGTTGAGCACTTTTCGGTGCTTCATGCCGCCCGAACCTTGGAAAAGGCTGGCTTTGAACTTACTATAGTGCCGGTGGATAAATACGGGCTCACCGACCCCGATGAGGTAGCCAAAAATATCAGGAAGGACACGATATTGGTGTCCATTATGCATGCTAATGGAGAAGTAGGCACTATCCAGCCCGTTGCCGAGATAGGTATGAAGATAAAAGAGACTGGAGTACTCTTCCATACCGATGCTATCGCCAGCACCGGCAATATAGGAGTAGACGTGAAGGGGCTGGGAGTAGATGCCTTAAGCCTTGCGGGGAACCAGTTTTATGGTCCCAAAGGGTCAGGCGCTTTATGGGTACGCAAGGGGCTGCGCCTTATCCCTTTGATGGATGGAGGTGTACAGGAAGGTGGACGAAGGCCGGGCACGGAAAATGTACCGGCTATCGTTGGCTTGGGCAAAGCTGCCGAGTTAGCCCAAAGAGATATGCCCTCCCGGATGGAAAAGCTTTCCCACCTCAGAGACAAGCTAATCGACGGCATATTAACCACCATTGACCATGCTCTTCTTACTGGGCACCCTTCCCAGCGCCTTCCCCACCACGCCAGCTTTTGCATTGAGTTTATTGAAGGCGAAGCCATGCTGATGCTCCTTAACAGCCAGGGCATCGCCGTCTCCAGTGGCTCCGCTTGCACCTCCCAAGCTCTAAAAGCTTCCCATGTCCTTATTGCCATGGGCATTTCGCACGAAATTGCCCAGGGGTCTCTGCTTTTTGGCCTTGGGGTGGATAACAATGAAGGGGATATAGATTATGTCATAGAGAAATTGCCGCCAATCGTTAGTAAACTGAGACAAATGTCTCCGTTATATGCCAGATTCATGAAGGAGCACAGGGGGTGAGACAATATGCCAGTATATAGCGAAAAAGTAATGGAATATTTTATGAACCCCCGTAATGTCGGTGAGATTAAAGATGCTGACGGTATTGGTGAAGTGGGCAACCCCGTCTGCGGGGATATGATGACCTTTTACATCAAAGTGAAAGGCAATCGTCTTGAAGATGTCAAATTTCAGACTTTTGGCTGTGGTGCTGCTATTGCCGTCTCCAGCATGGTCAGTGAAATGGCAATAGGCAAAACCTTGGAGGAAGCTCTAACTATCACCCCCAGCATGGTAGCCCAGGAATTGGAAGGCTTACCCAAGAACAAGTTCCATTGCTCTAACCTGGGAGCTCAGGCGCTACGGAAAGCAATTCGTGACTACGCCAACAAAAAGGGAATCAAGATCAAAGGTCTAGAAGAGAAAGGAGAAGAGGATGAAGAAGGAGAAGAAAGCTAAACAAGAAAGATGTATCTGTCCTTACTGTGAAGAGGAGTTGATTGTTGCCAGCTCCCCTCTGTGTCAGGCTTGTCGGGTAGTCTTTCTCCACTGCCTTAAATGCCAGATAACAGTGCTGGATAGGGAAGCCACTAATTGTCCTAAATGTGGCGAGCTGCTGAGCTGAGGAGGAGGAAATGGCTGATAAGGAAAAGATGACAATTATCGTTTTTAGCGGTGAAATGGACAAAGCCTTGGCTGCTTTTAATTTGGCTATTGGTGGGGCTACTTCGGGGATGGAAGTGACTATGTTCTTTACCTTCTGGGGGCTTAATGTCATTAAGAAGAATGAAGGTGGCATTGAAAGCAAAGGGATAATGAGGAAGATGCTCAATTTTATGAACCGGGGTGGTGCTAAGAGATTGCCTCTATCTAAATTCCATATGCTTGGAATGGGTGACTGGATGATGAAGAAGCTGATGAAGGACGTCAACTTCCCCCACGTGGAAGAGCTCATGGCTGTAGCTAAAGAGTTCGGGGTTAAGTTCGTGGCTTGTACTACCAGCATGGGGATAATGGGAATTTCCAAGGACGCTTTTATCCCTGAAGTTGATAGTTTCGCTGGCGTAGCGACCTATCTGGCTGATGCCAAAGAAAGTAAGATAAACCTCTTTGTTTAGGAGCTAACAGATGAAAGCAGACGAAACTTTAGATTGTGTCGGACTCTATTGCCCTATGCCTATCGTCCATACTGCCAGGAAAATGAAGGAGCTAAAGACTGGACAGGTGCTGGAAATCCTATCTGATGACGAAGGTATAAAGGAAGATATGCCCAACTGGTGTAAGGCGACGGGCAATGAATGCTTAGTTATCCAAGAAGAAAAAGGGGTCTATCGGGCCTTTGTCAAAAAGTCAGGATAGGAGAAGTTAATGTGGCGATGTACAGTATGCCAGCATATTGATCTAAGGGAAGCAGCTCCAGCCCAATGCCCTGTCTGCGATTCGCCCCAAGACAAATTCGTTTCCTACGAGCCGCCAGCAGGTGGAGCCAAGACGTGGCAGAACCTAAAAGACGGTTTCATCGGTGAGTCTCAAGCCCATCAGCGGAATCTGGCTTTCGCCAGAAAAGCTGAGGAGGAGGGCCTCTCCCAGATTGCCAAGCTCTTCCGAGCCATCGCTGCCGCTGAAGGAGTCCATGCCTATAATCACCTTCGGCACTTGGGATTGGTGAGGGACACGCAAGAGAATTTGAACGCTGCTTTCGAAAGGGAGAATCTGGCTCAGGCTAAGATGTATCCCCGTTTTATTACGGAGGCTAACCAGGAAAACGCCCCTGGAGTTGCTTTGAGCTTCAGCCAAGCTAGAGACGTAGAACGAGGGCACGGTAAACTTTATGGGAAAGCTATGCAACATCTGATGGCGGAAAGAGAAACTACCTACTATGTCTGCCAGGTATGCGGCTACGTCTCCGACGGTCTCCTGCCTGACAAGTGCCCTATCTGCGGTGCTCCTCAGAGTGCGTTCAAGAAAATAGACTGAGGGAACTGACATGGAAAATGAGCAAGTCAAGACTCTAGAGGGGCTTCAACTTGCTATTCAGATGGAAGTTGATGGCAAGGAATATTACCAGAAAGCCAGCCAGGAAAGTGGTAACGAGTTAGGCAAACAGCTTTTTCAGTGGTTGTCTGCTGAAGAGGATAAGCACCGGCAGAGGTTTGAAGCAATATACAATGCTATCAAGAACAAGGAAGCTTGGCCAGAGGTGGCCATTCAGTCCCAGAGAGGAGAGAGGCTGGGCACCTTATTCTCCAGGGCGTTGGAGACAGCTGACGCCAATGTTAAGGACGTGCCTGCTGAGCTCCATGCTATAGACAAAGCTATGGATATTGAAAACAAGACTCACTCTTTTTACAGGCTTCAGGGTGAAAAAGCTGCGTACGATGCTGAGAAGAAGTTCTACGAGTCTTTGGCTGCTGAAGAAAGGGGTCACTACCTGACTCTGGTAGACTATAGGGAGTATCTGATTGACCCAGCAGGTTGGTTCCGCAAAGCGGAGCACCATTCTCTGGATGGAGGCTAAACAGCAATGGAAAATGGAGGTGGACAACATGTTAGAGATTAAACAACTGAATGTGGCGGTAGGGGACAGGGAGATTTTGCATAGCATCAATTTGAGCATTAAGGCGGGTGAGACGCATGTCCTTTTTGGTCCCAACGGTGGTGGGAAAACCACGCTTCTTATGACGATAATGGGTTCTCCCAAATATCAGGTAACCAAGGGTAGCATTGTCTTTAAGGGCAAGGACATAGTGGAGTTACCCACCGATGAGAGAGCCCGCCTGGGAATCGGTATGTCTCTCCAAAGGCCACCGGTTGTGCGTGGGGTGAAGACTCGTGACATGGTAGCTGCCTGTATCAGAGGGAAGGCAAGCGAGGAGATTATAGATAGAATGGCAGAGAAAGCCAACCTGGCTGAGCTTATGGATAGGGACATAAACTATGGATTTTCTGGAGGGGAGATAAAGCGCTCAGAGCTTGTCCAGTTGCTGGCTCAAAATCCGGACCTGGCCCTGTTGGATGAGCCTGAGTCTGGCGTTGACCTGGTAAACATCGCCATTGAAGTCAACGTGGTCAACGACCCAGACGCGACCTGCCCCATCCGCACCACCCCGGCGAACGTCATTGACTGCGGTTTGGGCAACATCGTGCCGGCCAAGGTCATCACCATGGTGGTCACGAGCCTGGTCCGCGCCAACACTCCGGCCGGCACGATCACCAACACGGTCGACGTGACCTCCGTCACATCCGATACCGTCCCCAGCAACAACACCAACATCACCGCAACTACGGACGTCGAGACCGAGGCCGACCTGGAGATCACGAAGACGAGCACGCCGGACAAGGTGTACGCCGGCGAGCAGAAGAAGTACACTATTTTGGTGGAGAACCTGGGGCCGTCGGACGCGCAGACAGTTACGGTCACCGATACCCTGCCCATCAGCCTGACCTACGAGATAGACACCGACCACTGTGTGCTGGTCAGCACAGCCCCGGATGTGCTGGAGTGCCGCTACGGGCGGCAGATCGGGCCGAACTTCGTCTTCGAGCCGCTGCCGCCGGGCGGGACGTGGCAGT
>JACNFS010000128.1 GCA_014384515.1 Dehalococcoidia bacterium
TGTAGACTCGCCAGGCGGCTGTCGATGTGGTCGAGAATAGCAAGCGGGCATTGGCGTAAATCATCAGTGTGCCGAGGATGTTTGCCACTATCAAATAGAGCAAGTGAAAACCACTGGTTAGGTAAATGAGAATGGCAACCAGGTAGAGAAGGATAGATAGGCCGAGGAGTATTATTGTCACATTCCTAAGCTTCAAGCTTAGCGGGAAGTAGTTCAAACCAGCACCTAAGTAGTCTTCCCTGTTGGCAACCATTACGCTCCAGACATGGATGGGGGTCCAGATGGCAACCAGACAGCAAAGAAGTAGTACCTGAATATCGAACTCCTGTTTCATGGCGAACCAGCCGATAAGCACTGGACTACAGCCAGCAATTATGCCAAGAAAAGTGCATGAGATTGTCTTGCGCCATATTGCTGAGGCTATAACACCTATGAGGCCGAACAGAAAGCAAAGTGGATGTAATATCCAGGCCAATGCCAGCCCACCAGCTATAAGTCCAAAAACAAGCGGCAGAGCTTTTTGCGGAGGGTCGATGCGTTTTGAGGCCAAAGCCCGATTGCTTGTTCTCATCATCCTAGCGTCAACTTCCCGGTCGAGATAGTTGGTAAGTCCGTTGGAACCAGCACTGCCTAGGCCAATAGCAACCAGAGTCAGAACAAAAACCTCGGTTGGGAAGTATCCGGGTGCAGCAATGATTGCCGAACAGGCTCCTATAAAGGTAAGCAAGAAGGTTTCTCGAGGTTTCAGGACATTGATGTAGTCAAGAAACGTTTCTCGATTAGCCAGAGCAATTCTCAAGGTTTTACCACCTGTTTGAGAACGTTCGAGAGTTCGCTTTGTGGAACATCACTGCGTATTGCTACCTTGCCAATATCTTCGAGCAAGACCCACTGGATTGCTTTGCCTCGTACTTTCTTGTCCAACTCCATAGCGGCAAGCACGTCAGCCAGATTTACTCCGGAGCAATCAGTGGGCAAACGGAATTTCTCCAAGAGTGCTTTCTGACGTTCCACCGCGTTCTGCGACAAAAGTCCGAGCCGGTGGCTGAGTTTAGCTGCCGCCATCATACCGATAGCTACCGCCTCACCGTGGAGAAAACGTTCGTATTTGCTAGCTGCTTCAAGCCCATGAGCTATGGTATGTCCGTAGTTCAGGATAATGCGTTTCCCGGTTTCCCTCTCGTCTTCAGCGACGACCTGAGCTTTGATTGTAGCGCTGTGGGCAATGACTTTGGAAGTAATGTCAGGCGTCAATCTAATCAAGTCTTCAGCGTTAGCTTCGAGCAGTTGAAAGAACTCTGCATCCAGGATTAAGCTATGTTTGATAATCTCGGACCAGCCTGAAGTCAATTCACGCTCCGGCAAAGTAGTCAGAGTCTGGACGTCAGCCAAAACGAGGCTCGGCTGATAGAAAGCACCAATCAGATTCTTGCCCCGGGGATGGTCAATAGCTACCTTGCCCCCGATGCTGGCGTCGGCCATAGCTACCAGGCTGGTAGGTACTTGCAGCCAGGGCAAACCTCTCAAGAACGTGGCAGCAGCAAATCCGGCTAAATCGCCAACCATTCCACCACCCACGGCAACTATTATGTCCATTCTCTCTGCATGATGCTCGATAAGGAAGTCGTAAATCTTGACCGCTTGGTCAATGTTCTTTGTGGCTTCGCCGGGTGGCACCAAACAGCAGTTGACTACAAAGCCATCATTTTCCAGTGCTTTCTTAACTCGAGTCCCGTAAATGGGGAAAACGATTTCGTCGCTGATGATATTGATTGTGCCCGACAAGCCGGCTTGCCTCATTTTTTCTCCGAGCTTGTCTAGTATGCCCCAGCCGACATATACAGGATAACGCGCGGTAGCAGTCTCTACTTTGCAGACCAGGTCGGATTCCATAGGCTGCTTTTCTTCTTCGCGGCCGCGGTTTACATATCGCCAGCCTTTTATTACCTCCTGGCTCACTTCTTCAAGTGTCAAGTTGTCAGTGTGAACTGTCCAATCGGCAATAGCATAGTAAGGCTGCCGGGAGATTTTGAGCTGCCTGATACGCTCCAGGGGACTATCTCCATCCAGAAGCGGGCGAACTACAGGGTTGGAAGAGTAGAAGGCATCTCGGAGCAGACGATGATGAATTGTGTCCGCCCTGGCTTCGAGATGGACGACTACGCTGGTTTCAAGAAGCAAGTCCCGATTTCCGGGGTCAATGATAGCTCCACCCCCGGTGGCAATAACTACCTTTTCTTTGTAGCAAGCCTGTCTCAGTGCTTCCCGCTCTAGCTGCCTGAATTTGTCCTCACCATCTTGCTGAAAGATGTCAGGAATAGCTTTCCCAGCAAGCTTGACTATTTCATCATCGGTGTCTACGAAATCACAGTTCAGAAGTTGAGCTACCTTCCTGGCCACAATCGACTTGCCAGTAGCTGAGAAACCTATGAGGGCGATATTACTGTTGGCCTTGTGAGGGCACATGATGGTTTCAGGAAGAAACAGAGCCAATATAGTTGTGATAGTTAGCCAAGGTCTCTTTCAGGTGGTCGCCGCCGAACTTCTCCAGCATGGCATTTGTCAAAACGATAGCCAGCATTGCTTCCCCAATTACGCCAGCCGCAGGGACAATGCAGATATCACTTCGCTCATAATGAGCTTCGGTCGTCTTGCCAGTGTGCAGGTCTACAGACGGCAACGGCCTGCCAAGAGTAGCAATCGGTTTCACCGCTGCACGAACTACAACAGGCTGTCCATTGCTTATTCCACCTTCAATGCCGCCGGCCTGATTAGTAGCCCGACGCCAGAGGAAAGGTGTCCCCTCCGAACTGGGCTCGATTATGTCTTGAGCTTGAGAGCCTTTCATGTTGCCCAGAGAAAAGCCTGCGCCAATTTCAACGCCTTTTACAGCGTTGATACTCATTATCGCCTGGGCGATTCGACCATCAAGCCGCCGATTCCACTGAACATGACTACCCAATCCAACAGGGACACCGGTAGCGATTAGTTCGAAAGCACCACCTAAAGTGTCTCCTTCTGCCTTGGCTTCATCGATAGCCGCCATCATTGCCTTCTCCGCTTCGGCATCGGCACAGCGGACAGGGGAGTTCTCTACTTGCCGCCAATCTACAGGCTTTTTCTGTTTCACACAACAGTTGCCGATACTTACTGTATGGCTGTGGACAGCCATGCTAAGCTCTTCGAGGAATCTTCGGGCAATGGCTCCCACAGCAACTCTGGCCGCCGTTTCCCGAGCACTGGCCCGTTCCAAAATTGGACGAATGTCCCCGGTGCCATACTTGATTACTCCAGCTAAGTCAGCATGTCCCGGCCGAGGAGAAGTCACTGGCTCTACCTCCTTGTCAACGGGGGCGATGCTCATGGTCTCTTGCCAATCCTCCCAAACACGATTCCAAATTAGAAGGCTTATCGGGCTGCCTATGGTGGTCCCGTGGCGTATTCCCGAGATGAGTTCGGCTGTATCCTGTTCTATATCCATACGAGAGCTGCGTCCATAACCAGCTTGCCGTCGTTTTAGATCCCGAGCTATCTCCTCTTCACTTACAGGCAAGCCGGCTACCATCCCTTCAACAATTGCCACCAAGCCTTTGCCGTGGGATTCGCCAGCGGTAACGAAACAGAATTGTCCCACAGTTATTGTTCCTTCACACTTTGTCTATCGATATTCCGGTAGTGGGTAAGGATTGCTTAGAGTTTCTAGAAGGATAATACCTTCAGCACCCAGTGACTGCATCTGAATAAGACTTTGAAGCTTTTGCCAGTCCATCTCCAGCAGAGAACTCAGCAAGGACGGAACCTCGCGCCTGTAATACTCCACCTTTGGTTCCTTGATGCCGGCCAGACTGGCGGCCAGGTCTATAGCGGTATCAAGCCCGCCCAGTTCGTCAACCAAGCCCAGTTCCTTGGCCTGTTTCCCCGTATAAAGCTGCCCTGTAGCCAAGTCTCTGACTTTAGCTTCGCTCAGACCTCTGCCATCGACCACTACTTGAACAAACTGATCGTACAGCTGGTCGGTCATCTCCTGCAAAAGCTCCCGCTCTTCTGGGGTCAATTCTCGGACACCAGCATACATATCCTTGTACTTTCCGGCTGTGAAGACTTCCATCTCTATTCCAAGCTTCTCAAATAGCCCCTTGAGATTAGGTACTTGAGAGATAACTCCGATACTGCCGGTCAACGTGCCAGGCAGAGCCACGATTTTATCAGCTTTCGCTGAGATGAAGTAGCCGCCAGAAGCAGCCAGCGTTCCCAAACTCACCACTATTGGTTTTTCCAGTTGCTCAATCTCATTGAGAATCTCCTGGCAAGCAGCCACACTGCCTCCCGGACTCTCTATTTGAAGGACAACTGCCTTTACTCCGTAGTCTTCTCTTGCTCGTTCCAGCTGGTTTCGAACTAGCTGGGGAGAGATAACACTGCCACCGAAGAATAGCGCGGTTCTCTCCGCTTGTACGGGCCCACTGAGAGGAATTACCGCCACTTTGTTTTCATCGACGGTAACGCCACAGGCAATCGACATCACAGGCAGGACCAATAAAACGGCCATACCAATAATGACTACTGCGTTTTTCCTCGTCATCTTTGACCTCCTATTTTCAGCAAGGCTTGCTTGGCTGCTGCGTACATTATGTCAAGTGGTGCTTCCCTACCTGTCCACATCTTGAAGGAAGCAGCCCCTTGAGAAACCAACATAGGGAAACCGCCGAGGACCTTAGCACCTGCTTCCCTGGCCATTGTTAACAAGGGTGTTTGTGAAGGATTATACACTAAGTCGTAAACCAGAGCACCCTTGGGAATCGAATGTGCTGCCAGTGGCGATTGTCCTTCTTGAGAAGAATACCTCGTTCCCAAAGTGGTACAGTTGACTACTAACTGGCAATGTTGGACTATCTCTAGGAGTCTTGAGTCCTGCAACGACCATGCAGTCAACTCCGCCTGTATTTCTTTGCCGATGGCGTACTTCCCTAAAGAGTCCACCAGAGCTTCAGCTCGCAACAGGCTACGGTTGGCAATAGCCAATGAGTTTACCTTTTCCTGGAGAAGAGCAAAACTTACGGCACGAGCAGCTCCACCGGCGCCAAGAATGACCACGTGCTTGTTCTGTGGTTCACACCTGGCATTCTCGTGTAGGGCCTTAAGAAAGCCCTCGGCATCGGTATTAGAACCTACAAGCTTGCCATCTCGATTAACTATTGTATTCACAGCACCAATTATGCTGGCCAGGTCGTCAGCTTCATCTATGAGAGGTAGAACTGCCTCTTTGTAAGGGACGGTTACGTTTGCCCCTAGGTTTTCGGCCTGCCTTAGTCGACTTATGGTGGATGGCAGGTTCTCGGCTTCTGTTTCCCAGACCTGGTAATGAATATCAAGTCGGCAATAGTCTAAGGCAGCTTGCTGGAAATCAGGAGACAACGAGTGCTTGAGCGGGTAACCGATGATGCCAATATACTGTGTCATTAGTCAGAGACTTTGAGGCTATCCAGGTATCCCTGTAGGATAAAGGCTGCGGCCGCGGCATCGCGCCGCAATCTTATTGTATCTCTCTTGGTCCCAGCCTCTGCCAGTAAACGCTCAGCAGCTATAGTGGAGAACCGCTCGTCCCGAGTCTCAATGTGGGCTTCGGTGCATTTAGAAAGCTGTTCAACGAAAGTCATCACCTTACTGGCCTGTCTGCCAACACTACCATCCAAAGAGTAAGGCAAACCGACCACTATTCGCTGCACCTCGTGTTTGCCAACAAGTTCAATAATAGCATCTATGGCTTTCTTATCATTATCTCTCATGATAGTCGATAATGGACTGGCCAGAATCTGTTCGGGGTCGCTGATGGCAACTCCTATTCTTTTGTCTCCAATGTCCAACCCTAAGCAACGCATGTTGAAGCCTCAGCCAACTTTCTGAACCAACCCTTTTACTACCCCAAGTGCCTCATCAAGTTTATTTTCGTCCCTACCGCCGGCCTGTGCCATCGTTGCTTTACCCCCACCACCACCACCGGTGACTCCTGCCACCTGTTTTACTATTTCACCAGCATGTAGTCCTCTATCCAATAAGTCTGGAGTCACCATGGCCACAAATCCAGGCTTACCATCATAAACTGTTCCCAGAACTATCACGGCGCTCTTCAGCCGGTCCCGTAATAAATCGCCCATCTCTCTCAAAGCAGCCATCGAAGAGGACGGTACTCTAGCAGCCAGGACTGTTATTCCATTCACTTGCTCCGTTTTCCCGAGCAAAGCTTCAAC
>JACNFS010000028.1 GCA_014384515.1 Dehalococcoidia bacterium
AGGAGACTACCAATGAAAACAAGAATGACCGAGCTATTTGGAATAAAGCATCCCATTATGTTGGCTGGAATGGCTTTCGTCAGCTTGCCTGAAGTAGTAGCTGCCGTTTCCAACGCCGGAGGCTTAGGTATGTTCAATAGCGTTGCCAACACTCCCGACCAGATGAGAGACATCATCAAGCAGATTAAGTCACTGACCGATAAGCCGTTCGGGATAAACGTTACATTACTATTCCCCAACGCTAAGGAGAACGCAGAGGTAGCCCTGGAAGAAAAGGCTCCAATCCTGAACTATGCGCTGGGGAAAGGCGACTGGCTTATCAAAGCGGCGCACGAGTACGGCGGCAAGGTTATATCCACCGTAGCAACCGAGCGGCATGCACACAGAGCCGAGCTAGACGGGGCCGACGCTCTTGTCGTTACCGGTCTTGAAGCGGCAGCGCACGGAGGCGAACCTACCTCATTGGTACTGATACCCCTAATAGCTAGCATGGTAGACATCCCTATTATAGCGGCTGGCGGTTTTTGCGACGGCAAGGGGCTAGCGGCAGCTCTCGCCTTAGGTGCCGATGGCATATCCATGGGCACCAGGTTCATGCTTACACAAGAGAGCGTGGTGCATGAAAGCATTAAAGAGGTTGGCCTTAGAGCTACAGCCGAGGATACCATGCGCTCCGACAAAATTGACGGCTTGCCCGGCAGGTTCTGGATGAATAAAGCAGCCATAGAGATGGCACAAGGGAAGGTGTCAATAGCGAAGGCGATAGCCAGTGCCTGGCAAATAAGAAAAACGCTAGATGTTCCATTCTATAAACTTCTCCTCAGCGGTTTAAGGCAGAGGGGTGTTCAGGACTTAGCCCGTCAAGCTATCAGCGTCGACTTTCTTGAGCGGCTCAACGACCCCGGTGATGATGTGAACTCCGTATTTCTGCCCCTTGGACAAGTCGCTGGCAGGATCAATGACATACCCAGTTGCCAAGACGTTGTTGAGGAAACGGTTTCTGAAGCCGAACAGGTGATAAAAGTAATGCAGGGAAAGGTTACCGCCTGAAAGGAAAGAACCGTCGGAGGGAAAGAGAAGAAGTCTGCACCGAAATCAGAAAAACCAAGGGGCTGACTAACAAAGCCTTCGGGGTAAACACCACTCTGTTGCTTGCGCTCCGCTCAGCGGACAATGGTCACAAATGAATAATATCAGAAGGCTGGTCTAGAGCTATAAACATGAGCATATAGTCCTTAAGGTGGCTGGTTATCAGGAAATTCTGCCGCACGTGCTCTTTCCCATTCTGCCCCAGTTGCCTAGCGTATTCCGGATTACTGAGGAGCTGCCTGAGTGCATAGGCAGCTCCTTCCACGGTGTGACATAAAAGCCCGGTAAGTTTGTTCCTGATCTGCAGCGGTATGCCACCGACAGCCCCAGCTACGACCGGCTTCGCCTTCCACAGGGCTTCGCTTATGGTCAGACCGAAACCCTCTTTCAATGACTTCTGCATGATAATTGTGGCCGCTCGCTGCAACGCATTGATCTCGACGTTGCTTTCGGGTGGCACCAGCAGAATATGAATATCATGATTCCCTTCCGCCCGCTTCCTTACCTCATCAAGCACTTCCTCAGACTCAGGGTCATCAGTGGCTGTCCCCCCGGCCAGGACAAGCTGGCAATCTATACTTTTCTTCACCATCTCAAAAGCCTCTATCACCCCCAACGGGTCCTTGAGTCGATCAAAACGAGAAATCTGCACAATCATAGGTTTGTCCGAAGTCAAACCATATCCCGCCAGCACAGCATCGATTGTCCCCGAGTCAAGCTCCCTGTTCTTATCGCTCAACGGGTCTATGGACGGGGTAATCATGAACTGACGAATAGGCAGTTGTTGGGCAAAGCTAGGTGCTGAGAAAACCGCCGCATCATAATCAACAACAAAGCCCCGCAGGAATTTCCACACCTTCCTATCGGGGTTCGAGACGTCAATATGGCACCTCCAGACCCATTTCCTACCTATCTCCTTTTTCCTGGCTATCAAACCTACCGGCTGTGGGTCATGAACAAACAGGATATCCCCATAGAACCTCACCTCCTCCAGATTCTGCTGCGTTACCTCTGAGAACAAGGCGAAATCCTGTTTCGAAATCTTTTCGGCATTACCGTGCAGAGCATTGTGGAATTTCTTGGTCACCTCGAAGAATTCATCGCTGCCACGAATCACATCCCATCTAGCGTCGACGCCTAATTGATTAAGCAGCGGTACCATGTGTTCCAAAATCTCTGCTACCCCGCCACCGACAAAAGTAGAGTTTATATTCTGAACGATTCTGCCCGCTAGTTGCTCAGACAGCATCCTCAGTTCTTCAATGCAGCTTCTGCCAACTATCGGTTCGTAGTCCTGCAACCGGCTCTTAGATTGTAAGGAAACTTCGTTCTGCAACTAATTCCACCTCATTTGATGCGCTTCTCAACGAGTTGAATTATGGTTGACCTCAGACCTTCCAACGTATAATTGTACGGGTCAAGATAGGCAAGCTTGTCAGCCAAATCCTTATCCCCCAAGCAGTCTTCCATCCAAATAGAAAAGTCGTTAACGCCCTTCTGTAACCTTAGCCTCGCCTCAAAAATGTGGAAGCTAAGAGAATCAATGCTGACTTTCCTCAGCACTTCAATAAATTCCCTGAGGTCATGAGCAACATAGGGAGTGCGCAATATGACGCTTATTGACCTGATAAAATGGAATTCTCTCCCCTTGAGTGCGGTTCGACCGTCGGGATTCTTGGATAAATAGTCATCAATGACACCTACAATCCTCGCCCTCAAAGCAGCAATGGTGGGAAAACCAAAGGTGTCAATGCTGGCTAACTTTTCGCCTAAGACCTCGTCACCAAGTTCATCACTTACCCATAAGGCAAAATCATTGGCTGGTTCCGGGGTCAGATATTGGTGCTCTTCCAGAAAATTGTGAGTATGATAGTAAATCACTGAGCCAGGGACTTTCTTTAATGTATCGAGTAACTCAGCTAAATTGCTAGCTTTGAGACCAGTCAGCTCCTTCAAGTGAAGCCGAGCGTAAAAGCGGAAAGGCTGAGTAGCTTTCTTAAGCGGATGGCCATAATTGATAACCGTACTCTGGAGCAACCGACTATTGGGAACCAGGATAACATTGCCATCGAGACTTCTTATCCGGGTGTTTCTCCAGGTTACGTCAACAACAGTGCCGCTCTCCCCGGATTCCAATCTTATAAAGTCACCGACTTTAATTTGCTCCCCTTGGGCTAGCTGAAAACCCGAGAAAAGATTAACTAGCAAATCTCTAGAGACGAAAATCGCTATGAGAATAACAGCAGCCAAGAGCAAAATGATTGGAGTAGTCGGCGCCCCCCAGGCATCAAGCAATATCAAAGCGCCAACCACGGCAATGGTAATTCTAGCGATATTCACTATCAGAGCTTCCGACGGTCGGAGGCGTTCTACCTTACCTATGTAAAGCCTCAGTAGCTTTTCGGCCAAGCTAATAGTCATCCAGGTTACCGAGATGACAAAGAGAGCAACCAACACCTTGTCAACCAAAGCTTTCGTCGAAGGGTCCAATACCGAAATATGGATAGCTACATAGGCACCCAATATCAAGAACCAAACGAGAAACGGAGTTCTTGTCACCTGAACAATCAGCGGGCTCCCTTCCCATTTCCCCGCCGCTGCCCATCGGCTAAAGGCCCTGTAAGCAATCCTCCTGGCCCATAAGCCAACCACATAGCAGGCCAGGAAGACCAGTACAGGAACAGCAATAAAAACCCAATTTTCGCTTAACCAGTCAGGCATATCGCATTCCTACGGTATTATAACATCTTAAGTAACTCGATGACTTCCTGCGGCGACTTCAAGAAATAGCGCGCCACTGATGGAAAGCTCTGTTCACCAACAAAAATTGAAATGCCGTTATTCTTCTCAATCACCTTAAAGCCATCCTCATCAGTCAAGTCGTCTCCCAAATACACCGGCAATGCTCCACTCTTCCCTCTGGTCTCCCTGCATCTGGCTATAAGCCAAGCTATGGCTTTGCCCTTGTCCCAATCCACAGGGGGTCTTATCTCGTATACCTTCTTGCCTTCAGTAACCCTTATCCTGCCGGTGACATGTAGCGGGTCGGTAACTTTGGCAAAGGCATCCTTTACCCTTGTCTCCTCGGCATCATCGACGGAGCGATAGTGGACGCTTAAGGTCAAACCCTTGTTCTCAACAAACACACCCTTGATGCCTCTCAAGGTAGCCAACAACGCGTGACTGAGCATTTGAAAGAAAGGTCTCATCTCCTCAGCAACAGGGTCCAAGAAGTCTGAGCCAAAACCTTCTATCTCCAACCCGTGGTTTCCAGCATAAACAATGCCGTCCACGCTGACTTTGCCCTTAAGATCAGCCAAGGCTCTGCCACTGACAATACCAAAAGTATAGCGACGATTCTTGGCCAGTGTTCGGAGTAATTTTGTTGTCTCTGCAGGCAGAACGGTTAACTCTGGTCTATCTACAATGGGAGTTAGAGTGCCATCAAAATCGCAGAGAAGCAACACGTGGTTCGCTGATTTGAGGCGTTGGGCAACCTTATTCCAAACACCGAAAAGATATTGCATAGCATCAAGCGCCTCTAAGGCCCGAGAGCAGCTAATTCAGAAATAATGTTGCCAGCCCACTGATAAATATTGTTCTGCTCTACCGTCTCACGCAACTTCCTCATTCTCGCCTGCCTTTCTCTCTTCGGCATCTCGATGGCTTCCCTTATAGTCTCGGCAAAGTCGTCAATGGCGTAAGGATTGAGAAGAAGAGCCTCAGTCAGCTCTCTTGCAGCTCCAGTAAACCGGCTAAGGATAAGGACACCATCTTCATCCGCCCGGGAAGAAACAAACTCTTTAGCCACCAGATTCATGCCATCATGGAGAGAACTCACTACGCAGAAATGCGCCAGCCGATGAAACGCCAGTAAGGCCGTGGGCGACAAATGTTCGCTGATATATACTATTGGCTTCCAACCACCAGATTGGTATCTCCAGTTTATTTCTTCAACAAGGTCATCGATTTCAAGATTCAGTTCCTTGTATCTTCTGATGTGAATCCGGCTCGGCTCTGCTAATTGGAAGAAAACCATTCGTCCCTGGTATTCAGGATGTTTGGTAAGGAATTTGTCCAAGGCCCACAATCTATGAGGGATTCCCTTGGTATAATCGACCCTGTCCACGCCGACGCCAATAAACTCCCTGTCCAGCCTCCACCTCTTCCGAATTCTCTCCATCTCCTCAACAACCTCTCCCCTGGCCGCATCGCCTGCTATTCTGTCGAAGTCAACGCTGATGGGGAAAGGACGAACCAAGGTAGTTCTGCCACCCCGACTAACTGTCGACCTCTCATAATCGATTTTTGACTCCAGAGCCCGGTTTACAGTGTCAAGAAAATTGTCACAGTGATAACCGATATGGAAGCCAAGAAGGTCGTTGCCCAGAAGCCCATCCAATATCTCTTCCCCCCACGGGCAAATTCGAAACACTTCATGGTTAGGCCAGGGGATATGCCAGAACTGGGCAGTAGTAATCTGAGGGTTTTCAGCCTTTATCAATCGAGACAAAAGCGACAAATGATAATCCTGAATGAAAACAAACGCCTGCCTGTCACCAACTTCATCCAGAACTGCATCAGCAAAAAGCTGGTTAACTCTCTTATACGTATTCCAGTCAGCTTCATCAAAGTTGGGCGGTGTATAGGTGTTATGGCATAGCGGCCACAGAGCTTCATTCGAAAAACCCAGATAATAGCCTTCCTCTTCTTCCTTGGTCAACCATACACGCCTCAAACTATAGCTGGGGTCATCTGGAGGAACCATGACCCGATTCCTATCGTCAACTACTTCCCTATCAGCACTGCCACTGCCATGGGCAACCCACACACCCCCACAGGCCCGCATCATCGGGTCCAGAGCCACAGTCAATCCGCTAGCCGGAACAACACAGCGGACCTCGTCGCCAGACGAAACATGGATAAAAGGCTCTCTATTGGACACAGCCATGAATAAGCGACCAGCTAATTTGGCCCTAACAAGCTCTTGTAAGTCCTCCTTCGTCCAGCTCACTTTGCTCTCTCCGTCGTCCTCGTTGACTTTCATTATACCTTTTTCCCTATCCAACAGCCAGAGCAACCGACGCCACCCAGATACTCTCCAATGTGTAGGACCG
>JACNFS010000127.1:0-3085 GCA_014384515.1 Dehalococcoidia bacterium
GACGCCGATATCATAGTGTTGACGATAATGAGAGAATAGGAAACAGCTGTGGATACTTTGCAACGGTATTAACGCAAGTTTGAGCAATATTTCTAAGAAGTTGGGTTTACAGTCTGCCCAAAATACTATGTATACATCAGCGTCAGGTGATACAATAGGGTACAGTACATATGGAAACGGAGGTGATGCTGATGGACATTGGATGGTTCCGGGATCTCGTCATCTGTATCTGGGGGTTGGTGGCAACGGTGGTGGTCATCTTTGTCGCCGTGATATCATATTTGCTATATCGCAGGACGCGGGCCGTTTTGAATTCGATGGAGGCTGTTTCAAACAGGGCGGCCTCCGTGCTGGAGTCGGTGGAAGCCGTCTCAACAACTGTAAGGGAGGTTGCGGCCCACGTGGGAGAAACTATGACGGATCCTGTGCTTCAGGTAATCGCACTGGTTCGAGGCGTACGTCAAGGGATTGATGCAATTAGTAAGTTGTTCAGAAAAAGAGAACAGGAAGGAGGCGGGAATGACGAGTAAGGAGTCTGGTAGTCGATTCGCCATTGGATTTGTTGTCGGGGCAGTTGTGGGTCTAGCCATTGGGCTTCTCTATGCGCCACGGGCAGGGGAAGAAACGAGGCAGATATTGAAAGAGAAGGCAGGGGAGATAAGAGAGAAGGCAACCGAGGTCACTGGAAAGGTAAAGGAGACCGCTACCGAGGCCGTGAGGAAGGCACGGGCAAAGCTAGAAGAGATAGAAGGGCAAGCAGAGTAGGCTCCTGATCTCAAACAGTGAGTTGGGTGATTGGGCTCGTTTAGATAGCGGTTAAGCAATTGTCTCTTCTGCTTGAGCCGGCTTCAGACAGACGCGGGGGCGGATTGCGAAGTGCCGTTTGCTTTGAGAAGGCTTGTGCCCGAATTCGAAACCAGCCACGTGATGCTGGGGTATACTGTCCCATCGGTGAGCTGTGCAAAATGTGACTGATATTGACCACCAACCGTATGAGCAAGAGGGAAGTTAGAGATGGACACAGCAGCGAATGTAATTAAGAGACACTGGCGCCTGATGGTCGTCGTATTAGGCATAGTTGTAGCCTTTTGGCTTGTCTATGTGTTGAGGAGTGCCACATTTCCCTTTATCTGCGGCCTGGTGCTTGCCTACCTCTTGTTGCCGCTTATTTCATGGACTGAAAGGAGACTGCCCGGGGAGGGCAAGTGGCCACAGGCTAAACGAGTCTTCTTGATACTGCTAATGTTCGTCGTGGTGTTGGGACTGGCTGGCGGCTTGCTCCTCTATGTCGTTATGGCAGTTGCCGACTCGTTTTCGGCTCTTCTGGGCAATGCGCCCCACCTTATTTCTGATGGTCTAAGCACGTTACGGGAGTGGGGTGAGGGGTTTCGGGGATGGTTTCCGGCTGAAATGCGGGAACAGATAGACAGGTTCGTTGCAGATGCTGGAGCGGCCGTGGGCAATGCCATACGGGATGGTGCCATGAGGGCTGTCACGGTCATACCGACAACTTCCAGCCTGGTGTTCGGCTTTCTCTGCTTGCCAATTTTCCTCTTCTACATCTTGAAGGATTCGGAGAAGTTGAGGGCTGGTTTCTATTCCGCGCTATCACCGCGGGTGGCTCAGCATACCAGGAATATCATTGCAATTGTCGAGGCGATATTTGGGCGATTCATTCGTTCCATTGTAATGCTAGGGGTCGTTATGGCATGTCTTTGTTTTGTCGGGCTTCTAATCGTAGGAATAGAGCCGGGCATGGCGCTGGCACTGGCAGCCTTCGCTGGAGTAACTGACCTCATCCCAGTATTGGGTCCCTGGATTGGTGGTGTCGTTGGTGTGGTAGTTGTGTTAGCCATAGCTCCGGAGAAGGCCATTTGGGCAGCTGTTGTCTATTTGGTGGTTCAGGGGGTGGAGAACGGGTTTCTTCGTCCCAGAATTCAGGGCGCTTACATGCGGATACATCCGGCTGTTACACTTGTTTTGCTGGTTTTGGGGGCTTACCTTGCCGGTCTCTGGGGTTTGTTACTAGCTGTGCCTTTGGCGGCCACCGCTGTCGAAATCTACAAATACGTTCATCAGAACATAGATGCCGGGGAAACGCAGCAGGTCGCCGAGCAGTGAATCACTCGCTTGCTCGTACCATCAATCTTCCCGTAGGACGCCACACTACTTGATTCTGATCAAGAAACCGCTTCTTGTTGCCCAACAGGACTTTATTACCACGTCTAATATTACCAATAGGCTATTTACTATAGCTGCAAGTTATAAGATACTAGTGTAAGTCCAATTTGGAGCGTCTACCGCTGAATCCAGCGGAGGCTTGTGAAACAGTCATGGTCATCAAATCAATCTCAATCAAGAACCCAGGTAAGCGAAGTGGAGCCAGACTGACAAAGCCAAGGCGAAAGAATAAGAGCGTAGATAGTCCGAGAGTGGTGAAAAAAGTCATCTTGGTCGCGCTCGGGTTTGCAGCGGTTTTCTGGGTTTTTCAATCCGTTGTGGATGTTGCCTTGTTTCAGGAAGGTAGTCTTGTTGAGCAGTTACTGACCCCGGGTCTGCATGATATCTGGATGCGCACATTAGTCATCTGTACTCTCGTTATGTTCGGTGTCTATGCCCAATCCATTCTTGCCGAGCGCAAGCGGGCACAGGACGAACTTGCCTATATGGCTATCCATGACCCATTGACGGGCCTGCCAAACCGGGTACTCTTCAATGACCGCCTTACCCTAGCGCTGGCTGGCACAGAACGCAGTCAACGAAAGCTAGCCGTGATGTTGCTCGACCTGGATCGATTCAAGGATGTTAATGATATGCTCGGACACCACATGGGAGATCAGGTGTTGCGAGGTGTTGGCAATCGACTCGCAGCCCTTGTGCGTAAAAGCGATACCGTTGCCCGCTGGGGAGGTGATGAGTTCATACTATTGGTGCCAGATATGGCTCGTGTGGAAGACGCAGCCAAAATTGCGCAAACAATCTTGGAAGCCTTTCGAAAGCCATTTATCTTTGGTGACCAGGAGTTCGATATCACGGTCAGCATTGGAATTGCCAGCTACCCCGACGATGGTGAAGATGCTGAGAC
>JACNFS010000127.1:3388-6133 GCA_014384515.1 Dehalococcoidia bacterium
AAGCCCATATCAAGTGGCTAAGGAATACTGCCTTTCCTGTTTCTGCAGCATACTACGGAGGTATTGACCAGTAAACGAGGTATCTATGTGGGCTATTTCTTCGGGCGTCCCTGTGGCTATGACATAGCCTCCTTCCTCACCGGCACCGGGGCCAAGGTCGATGATATGGTCGGCGTTCTTGATTACGTCCAGGTGGTGCTCGATGATGATCACTGTATTGCCGGCGTCTACCAGGTGCTGAAGCACTTGCAGCAGGCAAGCTATGTCGGCAAAGGAGAGACCGGTGGTAGGCTCATCGAGGATGTAGAGGGTTTTGCCTATGGAGCGTCGAGATAATTCGGTGGCAAGTTTGACTCGCTGGGCTTCACCGCCAGAAAGGGTTGGTGCTGGCTGTCCCAGACGTATGTAGCCCAAGCCAACGTCTCGCAGCGTCTCTAGTTTGTTTCTAACCTTAGGAAAGTGTTCAAAAAAGACCAAGCCTTCGTCTACAGTCATGTCTAGAATATCGGCAATATTCTTGCCTTTGAAGTGTATTTCCAGCGCTTCGCGGTTGTAGCGCTTGCCTTCACATACTTCGCAGGGCACCGTAACATCGGGAAGAAACTGCATCTCTATCTGGATATAGCCCTCGCCCTGACAAGCCTCACAGCGTCCCCCTCGGACATTGAAGGAAAATCGGCCCGCTCGATACCCGCGCATCCGCGCTTCAGGGACAGTGGCAAAGAGCTCCCGAATAGGGGTGAATGTTCCAGTATAAGTAGCCGGGTTGCTACGCGGAGTACGACCGATAGGTGATTGGTCGATATTGACTACTTTGTCAGTATGCTCAATGCCGATGATGCTGTCACATTGCCCAGGCCTGTCCTTGGCATGGTAGAATATCTGAGCCAGCTTCTTGTACAACACCTCATTGATAAGCGTGCTCTTACCACTGCCTGAGACCCCGCTTATACAGACGAATTTACCCAATGGTATGGTCACATCAATGTTTTTCAGGTTGTTTTCGCGGGCCCCTTTGATTATTAATTCCTTGCCTGACCCACGCCGCCGCCCTTGCGGTAGGGGAATTCGTTTTGTTCCGCTGAGGTATTGCCCAGTTACTGACTCAGGACAACTCACAACGTCTTGCAATGTCCCAGTGACAACAATTCGGCCACCGTGTTCACCAGCCCCAGGGCCCATGTCGATGATGTAATCAGCAGCGCGCATCATAGCTTCATCATGCTCTACAATGAGGATGGTATTGCCCAAGTCACGCAGCCTCTTCATCGTTTCAATCAGGCGGAAAATATCTGCGGGATGCAAGCCAATTGTGGGTTCATCGCAGATATAAAGCACTCCCATAAGACCACTGCCAATTTGAGTAGCCAGGCGGATTCTCTGGGCCTCGCCACCACTCAAGGTTGCTGAGGGACGCTCCAGGGTGAGGTAGCCCAGCCCAATCTCCCTGAGGAAGCCGAGACGGGTACTTATTTCCTTAAGAATCTGATGGGCTATCTTCAGTTCGTTAGGCGTTAGGACGGGTTTGCCGTTTTGGTCGTGGCTCAGAAGCCGCATCCATCGTAACGCTTCTAAACCAGATAGTTGGGTCACATCGATTATGTTCTTGCCGCCGATACTAACGGCTAGGGATTTAGGCTTGAGTCGCTTTCCGTGACAAGCCGGGCAGGGATGGGAAATCATGTATCGCTCAATGAAGGCACGGCTGTTGCTGGACTCGGTTTCTCGATACAGCCGCTCCAGCCATGTGATTGCTCCTTCATAACCGGTGGAGTGCTCTCTGACACGGCCATAGCGATTCCGGTATCTGGCCACCTCCGCATTTTCTCCATAAAGGATAAGGGCAAGATGTTGCTGGCTGAGTTGGTTGATTGGGGTATGGATAGAGAAACTGTGTCGTCGAGCCATGTCTTGGATTTGCCTGACACGCCATGAAAACCACACCTGGGGGTGGATTGCGCCCTCAGCTATGCTTAGTTTCCTGTTGGGTATAAGCAGGTCGGGGTCGACTTCTAGCTTTACGCCCAGTCCGGTGCAAGCTGGACACGCACCGTGGGGACTATTAAAGCTAAAGGTTCGCGGGGCCATTTCACCGAGACTTATGCCGCAGTGGACGCAGGCAAAGTGCTCGGAGAAGAGCAATTCCTCTCCATCGATGATTGAGATGAGGACAACCCCGGCTCCCAGTTTCAACGCCGTCTCCACCGAGTCGGCAATGCGGCTATTCTCAGCTTCTCCTATCTGAAGCCGGTCAACTACGGCTTCAATAGTGTGTTTTTTGTTCTTGACCAATTCAAAGTCATCAGAGAGGTCATGAACATATCCGTCCAGTCGAACACGGACAAACCCTGCCTTCCGCAAATCGTCAAATATCGCCTGATGTTCGCCTTTTCGGTCCCTGATTAGCGGTGCCAGAATCATAATTCGGCTGCCGTCCCTTATTTGTTGGATGGCATCTACAATTTGTTGTACTGTCTGCCGGGAGATTTCGCGTCCGCAATTGGGGCAATGGGGATGCCCAACGCGGGCGAAAAGAAGGCGTAGATAGTCATAGATCTCAGTCACTGTGCCTACAGTGGAGCGCGGATTGTGCGACGGCCCTTTCTGGTCGATGGAAATGGCTGGGCTCAATCCTTCGATGTAGTCCACATCTGGCTTCTCTATCCGTCCCAAGAACTGGCGGGCGTAGGCAGACAGTGACTCTACATAGCGGCGTTGCCCTTCGGCGTATATGGTATCGAAGGC
>JACNFS010000068.1 GCA_014384515.1 Dehalococcoidia bacterium
TGATTAGTGACACATCGCCTCTCCTCTCGTCGTTGCGAGGCACGGGAGTGCCGTGGCAATCTCGGTGGGGTTGTGGCGGAGGGCCCTGGTGTCTGTGTTCTCCTTCACCTCCCATCCACCGAGATTGCTTCGTCGCCAGGGCTCCTCGCAAAGACAGTAGGGGCTATGCCGAGATTGTTTCACCTCGCTCGCAAAGACAGAATGGGCTCCCGTGCGAGTTACCCGCCCGCAGGTGACCGCCTTTCACCTGTAGGCAAGTGACTCTTATTTAATAAAGTGGGTGGTCTGGAGCATCTGCTCCAATGTACCCCCGGGGGTAGCGGCGAGCGAGGCTGGGTTGCTTCGCTGACTGCTTAGTCACTTTGTTCCTCGCAGCTTCGGCTCGCAATGTCATTCCTTGCACTACATGCTCCTCATTTTGCTGATAGTGACACCATGTAGGCGTCACCTATCTAGCTGAACCAGATCACTGCACTCGTGCCGAGATTGGCGGCAAATGGTTGTGAGGGGTAGTCGTCATCTCCTGAGTGCTTTTACCCACAGCGGAGATGGTTGCGGATCCGATTCAATATTCGTTATGGAATATGTGGCAAGCCACGGCTATATACCGGTAGCAGCGGATTATGCATATACCAAGCTCTCAATTACAGGGAAGAAATCCCTTTTTGTAGACTAAGAGGCGGCAACGTGGAGAAGCCTTGGCGTCTTATGAGACTGGTCAGACGATTTGCCGGAGATATCAGCGGAAACCGTGATTTCCTTTCGGCGGATGTTGGGGTGTCGCCTGACGTATTGCTCCCAAAAGGAAGTTCGGGCTCAGATATTGGTAAAACTGGAAGATAGACAAAGCAGGTGGGAACATTATGCTGATCGGTCAAGGCTATCGGGGAACAGCAAAGGCACGGCCCGGAGATTTGTAGCTCTTGTCTCTGCCTATTACCTCTGCGCATTCCTGGTCTACCCCCTCGGGGGGGGCGGTACCATCCGCTCAAGTTCTTGAGAGCCGCTTTCGATACCTGGCAACTTCCCAGCCACGACTGTCTCGCTGGTGATCCATTTCTTGTCTACCACTTTTTGCATTCTCAGTACCTCCTTTGATCTTATTCTCGTTTCACGTAGGGCATCTGCTTCCAATTCCTCATGGAACTGAAGCTAGTAGCCGATAAGCCGTCTCCTCGTCCAAGCTAGCCACACCACTGACAATATCAGTAGAACTGTGCCCAAGATGCTACCCACAGCCACGAGTTGACTCCAGACATTGGATGCCTCTTTATCTCGAATTCCCCGGTCAGGCCAGCTACCTCCACACAGTGCCTACCCACAGTATCCCCAGTTACGGTGAAGGTCACGGTCTGGCTCATTTCTGGAGCTAGGTTGTTTTGCTTTGTTGCCTTGGCTATGCCGTCGACTACCAACTCCAGATTGTAGTCGCCTACTGTCCCGCCGCTGTTGGTAACGCTAACGGTGACGGTGATTTCCTGGTTTAGCTGGGCTTGAGTTGGGCTGATGGTCAGGTTGCTTGTTTCAAACTTGGCTGGCATTGTCTCGGCCAGGTTGGCCAGGACCGTGAAAAGCGTGAGGTGACTTACCGGGCCAGCTATGGTGTTCGGCACTTCCGCCGCTTCAGCCACGTAACCCGCTGTTTCCAGTTCCAGCCATTTGCCTGCGGCTTCATCGTAATAGGCAATGCACAGTGATGAAGTGTTTTCTGGCAGCTCATCGGGAGCATAGGCCAGAGTCATTCTAGCTGGCGGTGAAATGCTGATTGGAGATGGGGTTATGCTGTATTCGTGGCTGTAAGCGTTGAGCTCATACACTGTTTGAACTGAGACTGCGTTGCCGGGCAGAGGTGGTGAGCCAGCCAGTGTCACCTCTATTGTGTGTGGTGGTTTCTCGTTGCCCAAGACTACCCTCGTGCCCTCGCCAAGTTCCAGCTTGATCTGATTATTGGGGTCGACTGCCACACATGATTCGCACAGCACCCCGTCACTGGTCATCGGCACTGTGGTTGTTTTCCCCACCATGTGTATCTCCAGTGTTAGCGGGCATCTATCTGCGTCACGACTGGCGACGCTACCCTGGCCGCCTCCACCACCCCAGCCACCTGCGTCACTCCCCCAGCCACCTGCGTCACCACCCCAGCCATCTGCGCCACCCCCCCAGCCACCCTGGTCGCCTCCACCATCTCCGTTACCACCATCTCCGTTACCACCATCTCCGTTACCTTGCCCCTGTCCTTGCCCCTGTCCCCCATCATCAGCAAAAGCTGTATTAAGGGGGAGTGGTATTATTGTGGATAATAGAAATAGTAGGGATATGATTATATATCTCATATCTATTCACTCCTTAACGTGTTTTTGCTGCTCTCTCTAGTTAAGTGTTGTATAACGGCTAGTGATTCAGCCATTACCGCACTGGTAGTGCCCGGGCCGAGCATTGACGTCAGCAACAGAGCCAGCGATATCAATACTCCTATTTGTTTGGCTCGAGCCGGGACCTGTTTTCTTTTTCGACCGGTTGCTTCTCCCATTGGGTTTTTCCCAAACTCTGTGCGGCCAGCGATAAAAGCCTTGCCTTCTCCTTGGCCGGTCCTGATGGCATCGCTGACCGAGTTTGCCACCACCCGCTCAAGTTCCGGAGAGTCGCCTTCAATACCTGGCAACCTCCCAGCCACGATTGCCTCGCCAGCACTCCCTTTCTTGCCCACAAGTTTTGGCATTTTCATCACCTCCTCCTATGACATGTTTCGAAGGATTTGTGTTTCGTACCTTCACATGCGCAGAATAAGGGCCAGCAACAAAGCCAGCGATATTATCATATCAATAGCCTGTTCATACTCGACTCCCGACAGCCTCCTTACGCCGAAGCAGAGCCTTGGCTCTGGGAGACCGATTAGCCGGCGTTTTTTGTATGGGCTTGATAAACCTGTAGCCAAGACCCCGCTCGGTGGTGAGCATTTTGGGCTGGCTGGGGTCATCTTCCAGTTTCTTCCTGAGGCGTTGGACATAAACCTTGAGATACTCGGTGGCATCGGAGTGCTCTTCACCCCAGATTCTCTCTAGCAGATAGCGGCGGCTTAATGTCTTGCCTCCGTTTCTGACCAGGTGATAAAGCAAGTTGGACTCGTTCAGAGTGAGCTTCACGGTTTGGCCTTTCCGGTATAGACAAGAACTGGCAAAGTCGATCTTGAGTTCCGAGCTAATAAGTACTTCTTCGGCGTCTTTCAGCTGGGGCATGGTGGTGCGGCGAAGAACGGCCTTTACCCGTGCCAGAAGCTCAGCATGGTTGAAAGGCTTCACCATATAGTCATCAGCACCTAGTTCCAGTCCCCTGACCTTATCCATTTCACCGGCCCTGATGCTTAGGATGATTGCAGGGACATCGGAGAAGCTGCGGATTTCACGGAGCACATCGAATCCGTCAATATCGGGTAAGCCGAGGTCAACGATAACCATGTCTGGTGATTCAGTCTCAACCATTTCTATGCCTGTGTTTCCGTTGGTGGCTGACACAACGCTCATCTCAGGGCAGCGAAGCTCAAAGCACAGAGAAATGGCCTCGACGATTTGAGGGTTATTCTCGATTACCAGTATCTTTATTTGGTTCTGGAATTCAGAATCTGGAATCTGGGATTCGTGATTTGGCGCCCTCTCATCCGCTCCGGTTGGCTCCTTTTCTAGTTTAGCCAAGCTTAGAAGCTCCGACATCCGGGCTTCGAGGTTGCTAGCCGAAGCTAGAATGTTGCTAATCAGCCTGGCTTTGGGGTCGTCGGGAGAGAGAGCCAGCTCTTCAGCCAGCAAGCCGGCGGAAGCCTGAATGGAGGTTAGTGGAGTCTTCAGTTCATGAGTCAGAAAGGAGATGAACTCAAGTGTTTGTTTGGTTCGAGCCGGGGCCTGTTTTCCTTTTCGACCGATTGCTTCTCCCGCTGGGCTTTTCCTGAATTCTGCCCCGGCAGCGCCAGAAGCCTTGCCTTCTCCTTGGTCAGGCGTGATGGCATGGCTGACCGAGTTTGCCACCATCCGCTCAAGTTTCCGAGGGTCGCCTTCAATACTCGGCAATTCCCCAGTCACGACTGTCTCGCTGGTAATCCATTTCTTGTCTACCACTTTTTGCATTTTCAGTACCTCCTTTGATCTTATTTTCATTTGACGTAGGGCATCCCCTTCCAGTTTCTCATCGACCAGTCCTAGCAGTGGTGTACTCATTTGACTCCCTCCTTTTCAACAGCATTTATGCGTCCTTTGCCAATGCGATGGTGTCAAGTTCGTCACAGCTATTTTCAATTGCTGCCCGCACCTCATCGTTCACAAAACCATTGCCGTTATCATCACTGACCGTGGTGAAAAGCAAGCCAGCCACCCCAGATACGTGAGCGGCTGCCATTGAAGTGCCGCTCTTGTAGCCATAACCGTTGTCGGGCAGTATCGAGTAAACCTTGACTCCAGGCGCGGCCACATCCACCCAAGCACCATTGCCTGACCACGAGGCCACATGGCCATCGGCATCAGCGGCTGCTACGGCGATGCAGTTGGAGTAGTAAGCAGGATATGCCAGCCTTGTGCCCATATCATTCCCTGCCGCAGCTACCACGACAACCCCACGGCTCCAAGCATAGTTTATTGCCTGTTGTAGCTGTGGGGATGGCGAATCGATGACTAGACTCATGTTGATAATGTTGGCACCGTGCTCCACCGCCCAAGTAATGCCCCTGGCTACCACAGAGCTAAAACATGCGCCACTGTCATCGGCTACCTTGACATTCATCAGCCGGCAATTGGGTGCCACACCAGCGATGCCGAAGGTGCTATCACCGCTTGACGCTATGATACCGGCGATGTGGGTGCCGTGCCCGTGAACATCAGCAGCAGTCGGGCTGTGAGTAAGATTCACTTCTGCTACCACCTTACCAGCCAGGTCTTCGTGAGTCTGGTCAATGCCAGTATCCAGGATGGCAATTATCGTGTCGAAGCTGCCTGAGGTGATTTGCTCGGCTTGCGGAGCACTGACCTGGCTTATGCCCGATTGCTTGTCCCAGTCAGTGTTATCAGCAGTAGTCGCTTCACAGCTTTCTGCGGCTTCAGCGACTTTGCCATCATCTAGTTGGGTGTTCACGGGAAGTGATGAACCGGCTATTAGCTCAAAGAAGGTGAGGGACAAAACTGCTAGAAGACTCCATCTAAGGGCTTTTGTATTCTGCCTGGCCTGTAATCTGTTGTTTGTCATTGTCGACCTCCTCATTTGATCTACCTTCAGTCTAGAGGGGCCGACTCACAGCTAGGTCACATTGGAGGCCCAAGACCTCACAAAGAAATCACAAATGGAGGACTAGCTTCGGGTACTGTGGCCGAGGCAAAAAGAGGGAGCCTTCCCAACGTTGGGAAGGCTCCCTCACCGACTATTGCGTCTCGCTATACGGCAGTCACTATGTGATTATGTTTGCTTCGTTATCATGTATCCTATGCCGGGCTTGGTTAAGATGTATCTCAGGTTTTTGGCATCATCTCCTATCTTCTGCCTGAGCCTGGCCATGTTCACTTGAAGCAGGTGGTGCTCCCCGATGTACTCCTCGCCCCACACCTTCTCCAGTATCTGGTCAGGGGTAACTACCCGACCGGCGTTGCGTGCCAGGTAGGAGAGTAGCCTGTATTCAATGGCCGTCAGATTCAGCTCCTTGCCGCCCAGGGTGACAATGTGCCGGGCAAAATCAACTACCAGGCCAGCTGAACAGAATGCAGGCTCAGGCCTCTCATCCCACAGTTTAGAACGGCGCAAGACAGCTCTTGCCCGCGCTGCCAGCACGCTGGAGGAGAAAGGCTTGGTCACGTAGTCGTCGGCTCCAGCATCCAGCGCTTCAACCTTCTCCTCGTCATTCCCCTTGGCAGTGACCATGATTATCGGAGTCTGGCAGAACTCGCGAATGCGCTGGCACACCATATACCCATCCATTCCAGGCATCATGATGTCCAGCAACACCAGGTCTGGGGTCTCCTCATCAAACACGTCAAGGGCAGCATCACCGCCGGTGGCCGTCAGCACTCGATACCCCTCAAGCTCCAGAATGCGCTGCATCATACGCAGCATGCGAACATCATCATCAACGA
>JACNFS010000060.1 GCA_014384515.1 Dehalococcoidia bacterium
GAGAGACATTTGAGCATGCCTGGGAGGACAGGTTTATTCGGGATGCGGGCTATTCGAAAATCATCCCCGAAGCGATTTCTGGACTACTGAAGAAATACAACTTAACCATCCAGGACTTTAGCAAAGTAATTTACCCGGGCTTGTATCCCAGAGAACATGCCGCTATAGCCAAGCGACTGGGTGCTGACCCAAGCCAGATTCAGGACTCAATGGTCGCCACAATGGGTGATAGCGGTTCAGCTTCACCTTTGATGATGTTGGTGGCAGCGCTTGAACAAGCCAAGCCAGGAGACAGAATCATGGTCGTCAGTTTTGGGAATGGCAGTGATGCTCTGTTCTTCAAGGTGACTGACAAAATAGGCAAGCTGAAGAGTAGGCGAGCGACCGAGAAGCACCTGGCTTCCAAGAAGGAGCTTTCCAGCTACGAGAGATATCTCGCCTTCCGCAAAATTGCCCCGATGGAAACAGGACTGCGCGGTGAGGAAAGCGCTTCCACTTCGATGTCTCTCCTGTTCAGGGCTCGCAAAATGATTTTGGCCCTTTGTGGCTCGAAATGCAAGCGTTGTGGCACACCTCAATTTCCTCCTCAGAGGATATGTGTCAACCCTGACTGTGGAGCCGTTGACGAAATGGAAGACTATTGCTTCTCCGACAAAAACGGTATCCTGTTCACCTATACGGGTGATAATCTGGCCGCTAGTATTGACCCACCGGCAATTTACGGTATGGTAGATTTCGAGGGAGGAGGAAGAAACTGGTTCGACCTCACCGATTGTGACCTTGAGTCAGTTAAAGTCGGCATGCCTGTGGAGATGACTTTTCGCAGGAAATATCTCGATGAAGCCCGTGGCGTTCACGGTTATTTCTGGAAGGCGACGCCGATACGTGTTTAGCAGCACGAGGAATAAGTAATTACGGAGGAAGAAAGATGGCAGAAGGTATAAGAAACAAGGTGGCTATCATCGGTATGGGCTGTACAAAATTTGGAGAGTTGTGGGATAAAGGCGCTGAAGACCTGATGGTTGATGCGTTCAAGGAAGCCATTGAGGATGCTGGCATAGAGAAGAAGGATATCCAGGCGGCCTGGCTTGGCACACATTTTGAGGAGCATAGCGTTGGCAAGGGTGCTACAGCTTTATCCACGACGCTGAAGTTGCCATACATACCGGTAACTAGAGTTGAAAACTTCTGTGCCACTGGCTCAGAAGCCCTTAGAGGAGCCTGTTACGCAGTGGCCGCGGGGGCTTATGACATCGCGCTGGCTCTGGGTGTAGAGAAGCTAAAGGATACTGGATATGGCGGTCTTCCTGGGGGCGCGAGTATGATGGGAACGACAGCCAGGCTTATCGCTCCCAATATGACCGCTCCTGGGTCTTTTGCCATGATGGCTACCAGATACTTTGCTCAATATGGTCTCAGTCCTGAAGAAGGCAAGAATATGCTGGCCAAGGTGTCATCCAAGAGCCATCACAATGGTGCCTTGAACGAGAAAGCACACCTGCGCCGGGAAGTAACTGTGGAGCAGATAATGAATGCTCCCATCATTGCCTGGCCGCTGGGGCTGTTCGACTGCTGTGGAGTTAGTGACGGTTCAGCAGCAGCCATTGTGACTCGAGCTGATATGGCTAACAAGTTCAGGACCGACCCTGTCTATGTCAAGGCTCTCCAAATTGCCGTAAGTTCGGGAGAGGAACTGATGTATAACACCTGGGATTCGGCTCATGTTGAGACTACCACGCGTGCTGCAGCTAAAGCCTATGATGAAGCAGGAATCAAGAACCCACGTGAAGAGATAAGCATGGCTGAGGTTCATGATTGCTTCTCAATCACCGAAGCGGTAACGATGGAAGACTTGCAATTCAGCCCCAGGGGGAAGGTTAGAGAGGACATTGATGCCGGCCGTTTCAATCTAGATGGCGAGCAACCTATTCAGACTGATGGTGGGTTGAAGTGCTTCGGTCATCCTATTGGCGCCTCGGGGCTAAGGATGATGTATGAGATGTATAAGCAGTTGCAGGGCAAATCGGGGGAGAGGCAAATAAAGAATCCGAAGTTCGCGGTGACCCACAACCTCGGTGGCTTTCCGGCTCAGAATGTTATCAGCATGTTTATCGTAGGCCTTTAATACAAAAAATCGACTGCAAGGAGGTTGGCCATGGCTGAAGGTTCTTTAATTACCGAGGAGTTGCGGAAACTGATAGGTGTGTCGGGAGAGCCGATTACTTATAAGGTTGAAGAAGGGGCAATTCAAAGATATGCCGAAGCCATAGGTGATCTGAACCCTCTATACCACGATGTGGAGTATGCTAGCAAGAGCAAGCATGGTAGGCTGATTTGCCCTCCAGGGTTCAACGGCTGGCCTATCAAAGGCCAGATAGGAGCTTTGCCAGGAGGAGCTTCTGAAATGATGGGCGCCTTTGCTAAAGCTGGGGCGCCATCCCGCCTGCTTGATGGCGGCATTGAATTTGAGTTCTTCATACCAATCGGGGCTGGCGATGTATTGATTGCCACAAGCAAAGTTGCGGACATGACTGAGCGTGAAACGAGCATGGGCAAGACTATGTTCATTACGACCGAGGCGACTTTTCAGAAACAGAATGGCGATGTGGCGCTCAGAAGTCAGGCTACACTGATTTGCTTTTGAGCTGTTTCCGCATTAAGTTTTGATTGAGGAGGAGACATGGCCAAACAACTTTGTTATGAGGATGTTGAAGTAGGGATCGAGGTAACTCCATTAACCAAGATTGCCACAACACAAATGCTGGTTCAGTGGGCGGGTGCCTCGGGAGACCGCAATCCTTTGCATTATGACGACGATTTTGTTAAATCTCAAGGCGTAGGTGCGCCTATCGTCCATGGTGCCCTCAAACGTGCCTGGCTGGGGCAACTGGTGACAGACTGGATTGGTGAACAAGGAGAACTCAGGAAGTTATCCTGCCGATACCGCGGCATGGATTATCCTCGCAAGATGAAAACGATGGAAGAGCCTCAAGAGGGTGAAACATGGTGGTGCAAGGGCAAGGTGAGCAAGAAGTATGAGGATGGCGGTGAGCACCTTGTTGAGTGCGAGATTTGGCTGGAGAATGGAAAGGGAGAAAAGACCACAACAGGCGCAGCCGTGGTTACCTTGCCATTGCGAAGTTAGGGATGAGTAGGGTTGTTAGCCTGATGGGGTATTGAGGAAGCGATTTGGCCGAAGGGTAGCAACGTAATAGGCTGTTTTGCGGAATCAATTAAAAAGAAAAAGCTTTACATAGGAGGTTCAAGAATGGCGAAGAGACTAGAAGGTAAAGTTGCGGTGGTTACTGGTGCCGGGCGTGGTATCGGCAGAGCCGAGGCATTGGCCTTGGCTGCGGAAGGAGCCAAGGTGGTCGTAAATGACCTTGGTGGGGGCGCTGATGGGACTGGTGGAGGTACTTCTCCGGCTGACGAGGTGGTTCAAGAAATTAAGAAACTTGGTGGGGAAGCTGTTGCCAATTATGACTCTGTGGCCACTCCAGAAGGCGGGGAGAACATCATCAAAACAGCTATCGACAATTTCGGCAGGATTGATATTGTGGTCAACAATGCCGGCATCCTCAGAGATCGGATGGTGTTCAACATGTCGGAAGAGGAGTGGGACATTATCATGAAAGTCCACCTGTATGGCCATTTCCACTGTACCAAGGCGGCTTGTGTTCACTTTAGGCAGCAAAGGAGCGGACGGATAATTAATACTTCCTCCATAGCAGGACTGGGTAACATGGGACAAGCCAATTATAGTGCTGCTAAAGAGGGAATCATTGGATTCACCAGGACAGTAGCCAGGGACATGGGTAAGTATGGCGTAACCTGTAACGCCATCCGACCTAATGCCGGGACGAGATTGACTCTGTCGCCGGAGCTTAAGGCTGCCTGGGAGAAGGCTAAAGCGCAGGGGCTACCTACCGTTGGGGGGGAGGCACTGGAAATGCTCGAAAAGGCTACGCCTGAGATGATAGCGCCCGTAGTTGTGTACCTGGCCACTGATGAGGCATCAGATATTAACGGTTACGATTTCTTCGTTGGGGGCGGTGAAATAGGCGTTTTCTCCCAGCCAGAGGTAAAGGGCCGCATCAAGAAAGAGGGGGTCTGGACGGTGGATGAGTTGATGGACATGATGCCCAAGAAGGTAACCGTGGGATTGGTAAATCCTGCGCCACCGCAGCCACCAAAAGCCTAGGCCGGTTTTTTTGTGCAGGTTCTTCTGACGAAAGTAGAGACCAGGGCTCGCCTCCCTATCGTTCATTCCTAGACTAATAGTCTACTATAGGGGGGTGAGCCCTAAATGATAGTGGGACGCGGCACTGTGGAAGGAATCAAAAGCATTGGAGTATTATGATTGTTTTGCAGGGCCGAGCCCATATCAAATGGGGAGTGCAAGTCATGCGTTGCTCCCCATTGCGGCTGTTCTTGTCGTGAGGAACATAGATAGTGGGCCATTGCCACAATGAAGGAAATCTGAGGAGGCAATGAATGAATTTCGAACTCGGTGAGAAAGAGCAAGCATTGAGGGATGAGATCGGACAGTTTGCCAAAGAGGAGTTGCCTGCAGGATGGGTCGGCGCAAGCGTGCTGGATCAAGAATGTAGAGATTGGGAGATTGAGAAGTCCATAGCTAAGAAGCTTGCCCAAAAGGGGTGGCTGGTTATGAGTTGGCCAAAGGAATATGGCGGCCGAGATGCTTCTCTTTTGGAGCAGACAGTATATGAGATGGAAATAGGCTATTGGGGGATACCAGGGGCGTTCATGGGGATAAGCGGAACGCAATGGGTGGGGCCCTGTCTCATGCTGTTTGGAACCGAGGAGCAGAAGAAGAAGTATCTGCCACTAATTGCCTCGGGTGAACCGGACGGCGTCTGGTGCACTGCTTATAGCGAGCCTAACGCAGGCTCCGATCTTGCCAATCTTCAGACTCGAGCAGTAAGGGATGGCAACGAGTATGTTATCAACGGACAGAAGGTATGGACCAGCGCCGCTCACCGGTCAAGATGGTGTTGGCTTATGGCCAGAACGGACCCCAGTGCTCTCAAGAAACACCGGGGGCTTAGCCTGTTTATCGTGGATATGAAAAGCCCCGGAGTTACGGTGAGTCCCCTATTAAACTACTATGGTCGGCATCACTTTAATGAGGTATTCTTCGATAATGTGAGGATTCCAGCCTCCAACCTGGTTGGCGAAGAGAATAGAGGGTGGTATTTGCTGATGCAGGCGCTGGTCTTCGAGAGACGTAGTCTGGCTCCTATGACCTACGGAGGTTTCAAGAGAGTGTTGGAACAGCTAGTTCAATATGTGAAGGAGACTCAGTATGAAGGCAGACCTTTGTCCCAAAGTCCTGTGATTCGCCGCAAGTTAGCTGATATGGCTATTGAACTGGAGACACTGAAGCTGTTTGCTTACCAATTAACCTGGAGGCTAAGCCAGGGCGACATTCCTGGCTATGAGTCATCAAGGAACAAAGTGGCTAGTGACGATTTAGTAAGGCGGATAGCTATTGCTGCAGCCGAGATTTTGGGAGCCTACTCTCAAGTGGACCCGGATTCCAAGTGGGCTAGGCTGAATGGTATTGTACAAAGCTCATACCTGGGTTTCCCTGGCCAGGCCATTGCAGCCGGCACCGCTGAGGTGGAGAAGAGCATCATAGGTCAGTTCAAACTAGGCTTACCCAAATCATATTAGAGGCTTGTAGGAGGTTGCTATGGACTTCGGTTTTTCGGAAGAGCAAGAGATGCTCCGGACTTTGGCCAGGGATTTTCTCACCAGAGAATGCCCTAAGGCTAAGGTCAGAGAGCTGGAGAAAGATGAAAAAGGATATGACCCACAGATGTGGCGTAATATGGCAGAGCTTGGATGGATGGGGCTTGTCTTTCCCGAGGAGTATGGAGGAACAGATGCCAGCTTGATGGAGTTGGCTGTTTTAATGGAGGAGATGGGGAGGAACATCCTACCCGGGCCTTTCTTCTCTACTGTTGTTCTCTGTGCCCTGCCTATACTGGAATACGGCACCAGTGAGCAGAAAGCGAAGTTTCTTCCCCAAATAGCCAAGGGTGAGGCGATTTGGGCTTTGGCCT
>JACNFS010000027.1 GCA_014384515.1 Dehalococcoidia bacterium
GAACCTATTGTCAAAGTGTACAGGATGTGTTATAGTCTGACTGAAAAAAGAGAGGAGGCAAGACAGTGACATCTGAAGCTAAAGCCAAGTACCTGGAAAGGCCATGGTTGAAGTTCTACCTTGAAGGGGTTCCCTCCGACATTGAAATCCCTGAGGAATCTGTGGTCGACAATTTCAACAGAATAACTGACAAATGGAAACACAAAACGGCCCTGGTATTCTACGGGCGGAAGATAAGTTACCAGGAACTAAGAGACCATGTTGACAGATTTGCCACCGCCTTGTGCGACTTAGGAATCAAGAAAGGGGACAAGATTGCCTTGCTCCTCCTGAACTCGCCTCAATTCATCATAGCGTATCTCGGAGGCCTTAAGGCCGGGGCTATCTTAAGCGCGATTAGCCCTGTTTATGTTAGTCCTGAAATCAAACACCAAATCGAAGACAGTGGTGCTACGACTATTGTGTGCCTGGATATTCTTTATGATGCCGTTGAAAAGGCGAACGTGAAGCTAGATAGAGTCATTTTGACCAACATCACCGAATACCTGCCCAAGTTCAAGAAGATGATGGGGCAAAGCGTACTCCGAGCCGTATATCAAAAAATGGCAGCACCGCCCGCTGAGGTATTCGAGAGAGAGGGGTTCTATCAATTCGAGGACCTGATTAAAAGTCATCGGCCAGAACCACCGAAAATCGAGTTCAACGTCAGGGAGGACCTGGTGACGCTCCCTTATACCGGAGGGACAACGGGATTGCCCAAGGGTGCTATGATAACCCATTACAACTTCTCAGCCGCCCGACAGCTAGGCCAGGTCTTCTGGGGGGACATCATGCAGGAGGGGAACGAGACGCTGCTGGCATATCTGCCCTTCTACCATATCTACGGTCAGGCGATAATTATGATGGGTGGGCTATCTCAAGGCTACACGCTGGTGATATTTACTACCCCTGACCTCGACGATATCCTCAACGCGATAGAAAGCTACAAGGCCAGCATATTCTACGGCCTTCCATCCCTGTTTGAGGCTCTTAGAGATTATAACAGAACGGACAGGGTGAACTGGAAGCGGATAAAGGCCATCATCTGTGGTGCTGATTCCCTCCTTGAGGACACTGCAAAGGGTTGGGACCAGCGAACGGGTGCTCCCATCCATGAGGGCTGGGGCATGACTGAAACCACCTCCCTGGGTATCATGAACCCGCTTGGCAGGTCGAAGCTCGGCTCCTTTGGTATCCCTATGTCTAACACCACGGCTGGCATAGTTGACCCTGACAGCACGGAGTTTCTGCCGGTTGGCGAGACGGGCGAACTTGTCGTCAAAGGCCCGCAACTGGCAAAGGGGTACTGGAATCGGGACAAAGAGACAAAAGAGATGTTTGTGGAAATAGACGGGGAAACGTGGCTCAGAACCGGCGACCTGGCGAAAATGGACGAAGATGGTTATTTCTACTTCTACGATAGGAAGAGGGACCTGATTAAGTACAAAGGACTCAGTATCTTCGCTCGGGATATAGAAGAAGTCTTGGCCGCTCACCCCAAGGTTAAGGAGGCAGGAGTTATTGGACTGCCAGATCCAGATGTGGGTGAGAAGATCAAGGCGATTGTGGTCCTGGAGACAGAGGCGAGGGGGAAGATAACAGAAGACCAAATCATGAAGTACTGCGCCGAAAATCTGGCCCACTACAAAGTTCCCAAGATCGTCGAGTTCAGAGGCGAAGTCCCCAAGACGGATGTCGGCAAAGTATCTCGCCGGGAACTCAGAGAAGAAGAGGAGGAGGTTTGAAATGGCACCATTCTTTGAAGTTGAAAATCTAACCAAACGCTTTGGCGGGCTGGTTGCAGTTGACGAGGTTAGCTTCAAGATAGAGAGGGATGAAATCGTCGGCCTCATCGGCCCCAACGGTTCTGGAAAGACTACCCTGATACGGTGCATTCTCGGCATATTGAAACCTGATTCCGGGAAGGTCAGATTCAAGGGTGAAGATATTACCAGGCGCCGTTCATGGGATGTTGTCCAAAAGGGGATAGTCGGGACTTTCCAGGTGGTCAAGCCATTTCGCCGTTTACCTATTATCGCCAATGTTATGGTGGGCTGCCTCTGCCCGCGGATAACCAAGCGAGGTGAATGGGTGAAGAGGATCGAAGTCAAAGCACGGGATGCCCTGGAGTTTGTCGGGATTATGGACCTTGCCCTTGAGCCAGCTTCCATCCTGTCTCATGGGGACCTAAAACGACTGGAGGTAGCTAGGGCAATTGCCACCGAACCGGAGTTGCTTATACTTGATGAACCCTTTGGCGGGTTGAATCCCGCAGAAACGGAGCTTGTAGCCAAATCGATGAAGAGATTGCATAAGGGGGGAAGATTCGGTAGATTGCATAGCGAAGGGCCGGCTATGCTTATCATAGAGCACAAGCTAAGTGAGCTTATGAAAATCGTCGACAGGGTGATTGTCATCAACTTTGGCCGGATTCTTATCCAGGGTACACCTGAAGAGATATCCAAGGACAAGCAGGTAATCGAAGCCTACACGGGGAAGGAGGTGCTCATTGCTTGAAGCGAAAAACGTGACTGTCTGTTATGACACCGCCATGGTGTTAGACGAAGCCAGTGTGAAGGTTGAGAAGGGGGAACTGGTGGGACTTGTAGGTCCTAACGGTGCCGGAAAGACCACCTTGCTGCGGGCTATAGCCGGATTGGTACACTGGGAAAAGGAGGTCTTGAAGGGGACCAGACAGTCAGACATAACCTTTGAGGGGACCATAGAATTTGAAGGTGAGAGGATTGAAGGACTCTCCGCGTCTGAAATAGCTAAGAAAGGGCTGCTCCTTTGCCCCGAGAGAGGCAGGCCGTTTGTTGAAATGACCGTCAAGGACAACCTGCTGGCCGGTGCCTATCTTGTCAAGGACAAGCAAGAGGTTGGCAAGAGCCTGAACAGGGTCTATGAGCTGTTTCCAAGACTGAAAGAGAGGGAGAAGCAAATATCGGGGACGCTGTCCGGTGGCGAAAGGCAGATGCTGGCTATCGGAAGGGCGTTGATGCGCCAACCCAAGTTTATGCTGGTTGATGAACCCTCAAGCGGACTCGCCCCAAAGCTAAAAGAGGACTTGTTCAAACGCGTAGAAGAGATTTACCATGAACTGGGGGTTACCATACTCCTGGCTGAACAAGACATCAGCTTCGCCTTCGAGCTGTCAGGAAGGAACTACGTCATGTCGAGAGGTCACATAATCGCCCACGGAACAGCTAAGGAGTTGCTCAAAGACGAAACTATAAGGAAGACCTATCTCGGTTTATAAAACAATCCCTGATAGGTCTCCTTTAATCCGTGGATTCTCCCGGGAAACCCCCGCCTGTCATTGCGAGGAGCCGCAGGCGACGTGGCAATCTCCAAAAATTGAGGCGAGATTGCTTCGCTCGTAATGACACAAAAATCTGTGAATCTAGCTTAGCACCCTTGAGGTCAGCCTTTTCAATCTGAACTCACGGATTAAGGGGGCTTCCCTCTCCTGCTTAGTTCAGCTTAGACGAAACTATAAGGCCTATCGCAGCTACAACTGCGATAGGCCTTAATCTCTCTTAGTCTCTTAATATCTTAATCTCTTAATTCACTTAGTAGCTAGTGTAAAGAAGCGCTGCAGGCTCTACAGGTGCGGCGCGGTCACCCGTGGGTGTCAGGTCCCCTGACCTGACCGAGCAGTGTAGGGACAGGCTCTTCAGGCCTGTCCGAAACGCATGTGTTCTTCACCACCTTGCCTGCAGGTGAAGAAGGGCGGTCACCCTTCACGTGAAGGGTGACTCGCACGGGGGAAAATATGTTACCTCGGCCGAGAACAAAGAAAGAAAGAGGCGTCGCAGATGCGACGCCTCGCCATGTTATGCTAGCCACAACATCCCTAGTCGCCGTACAAAGAAGCGCTGCAGGCTCTACACGTATGGCGCCAGGCTACATTGGACAGCTTGCAACGCGGGCATTGTCTCTCGATTTTATCTCGTATCCAGACGGCAATCCCTTCGGGCATGAAAAGCAAAATCAGTATCACTATGCCGGCGAAGATTATGTATCGCACCTCGGGAACAACCCGCAAGAACTCCATGAGAGGATAAAGCAAGTAAACTCCAACGAACGGTCCGTAGATGCTGACAATGCCGCCAAAAACAGTCCATATTATTGCCTGAAACGATAACGCGAGCTCCAAGGTAGAGGGGCCGGCGATTCTCATGAAGTGCGCATAGAAGCCGCCGGCGATTCCAGCGAAGAAAGCACCTACGGCGAAAGCCAGCAGCTTATATCTTATGGTGTTGATTCCACTGGCACGAGCCGCAATCTCATCCTCGCGAATAGCATGAAAAATAAGCCCGGTTCGGACCAGGCTACTTCTGGCATCGGTGAGCTTCCACATTATGAACACCGAGACAATCATAACCAGCGCCGAGATATAGAAATCAACCGTCTTCGACTCGGAAATGCGGTCAAGCCCGGAAATTCCTAGCTCACCACCGGTGAAATCGGTAAAAGAAAAAATGATCCCAAGAAGGATAAGGGGAAAGGCTAAGGTTACCAGGGACAGGTAAGGGCCTCTCAGCCTTAACGCCGGCAAGCACATCAATACCCCGGCTATTACCGCGCCTAAAGCCCCGATAGGTATCGTCGCCCACGGTTGCCAGCCCAGGTGCGTATTGAGCAGAGCTGTCGTATAGGCAGCCACCCCGAAGAAGAGAGCATGGCCGAAGTTTATCTGACCGGTATAGCCGGATATAAAGTCCCAGCTAACGGCGAAGATAACAAACATATTGGCATAGATAAGAGTGCGCAGAATGTAAGGCTGTTGTGTAAATAAAGGAATGAGAAACAGGAGCACAAGGAAGATTAGGGCAATTAGCCTCCCCGGGATAGCCAGCACATCGCCCTGGAAATCTTTAAACAGACGCCTTAGCAACTATAGTCTCTCCTCTTCAAAACTCACGCCGAACAGGCCCTCAGGCCTTACCACAAGTACTATTACCATGACCAGCAGAGCGAACGCCCCTTTGAGAAAGGCACCTGCCGGCAGCAAGAAAACGACCAGAACCTCAACCAGTGCTAGAATAAAAGCCCCGATGACACTTCCCTTGATACTTCCCAAGCCCCCCAGGACGATGATCGCCATGATCATTACGAATGGAGGCATCCACATATGGGGTTCAAGGATCAACGTTGGAGCCACTACCACACCGGCAACAGCCGCTAGCCCTGTGGCTATGCCCATAACTATCAACAGTATCCTGGAAACATCTATCCCCATTAGATTGGCAATTTCGGTGTCCTGGGCTGTAGCTCTAATGGCAATTCCCAACTTTGTCTTTGCCAAAAGCACCCATACGCCGACAAGAACAACTAAGACTGTGCCAAATGTTAACAAGTGTTGATAAGAAACCTTTACGCCGATTACTTCATAATATCCTGCAACAAAGCTGGGTGCTGAAAGATAGTGACCACCAAAGGCTAAAAGCATAGACTCCTGGAACACCATGGCCAGGGCGAGGGTTATCAGCAACACGGTTACATGGTGCTCACGTATGCGGTCAATGAGCAACTTGTAGGTCACAAGTCCGATAAGGGTGGTAATGACCAGGGACAGGATGATTGACACAATGGGAGATAGACCAAGCAGCTTGGCAAAAGTATATACACCGTAGGCTGCCAGCATGTAAAATGCAGTATGCGCCAGATTTAGCATTCGGGCTACACCAAAGATGAGGGAAAAGCCGAGAGCCAGGAGCGCATATACCCCTCCCTTCACCAGTGTGCTAATCAGAATCCCCTCAATCATAGCTTGTGTTACCTAAATGCTGCCAAACAGCAAACCGCTTGGCGAGTCTCGGTGGAGACCCCAAGCTGCCTAGACAGCTTGGGGTCTCCAGATAGGGCTAAAAGAAAACGACTGGCTACTATTCGAATGTCAAAGTGTGCACTATTTCTGAGAACAGTGGTTGGTCGAAAGGTGCCATCACGTCTATCGTGCCTACTATAACCAGCACCCACTCGTTGTCCTTCTGCACCCCAAGCGCCACAGCATCGGCTGGGAATCCC
>JACNFS010000142.1:0-1573 GCA_014384515.1 Dehalococcoidia bacterium
GACTGGGAGAAAAGGCCAGCCAGTGGCATGTCAAAGCCAAAGGTCTTCCGGAAAGGCAGGATTCCTTTATCACTACTTCCGGCGTCCCCATTGAACGTCTCTATTCACCAGTTGACATCGCTGATATAGACTACCTCCAAGACCTGAGCTTTCCTGGCGAGTATCCTTTTACTCGTGGTGTCCACTCTACCGGCTACAGAGGCAAACTGTGGACAATGCGCATGTTTGCTGGCTTTGGCTGTGCCGAGGAGACCAACGCCCGCTACAAGTATCTTCTCGAGCATGGCGAAACCGGAGTCAGCGTTGCCTTCGACTTCCCTACTCTGAACGGTTACGATAGTGATGACCCTGAGGCTCGCGGAGAATTCGGCAAGTGCGGCGTAGGCATCTCTTCCCTAGCTGATATGGAAATGTTGTTTAATGGCATCCCGCTTGACCAGATAACCACCTCGATGACCATCAACGGACCGGCAGCGGTTATCTGGGCAATGTATTTGGCCAATGCCCGAAAACGAGGCATTCCCCTGGACAAATTGGGCGGCACCATACAGAATGACATCCTCAAAGAATATATGGCACAGAACGCTTTCATCTTTCCTCCCCAACCCTCCATGCGCCTTATCGTCGACACTTTCGAATTCGGCATGAAGCAGGTGCCGCGCTGGAACACCATCAGCATCAGCGGCTACCATATCCGTGAAGCCGGAGCTACGGCCGTTCAGGAGTTAGCCTTTACCTTGGCCGATGGTCTTACTTATGTTCAGGCAGGCATTGACCGCGGGCTAAAAGTAGATGATTTCGCTCCGAGACTCAGTTTCTTCTTCAACTGTCACAATGATTTCTTCGAAGAAATCGCCAAATTCCGTGCCGCCCGCCGTATCTGGGCACGAGAGATGAAAGAGCGCTTCAACGCCAGCGAACGCTCCCAGTGGCTCCGCTTCCACACCCAGACTGCCGGTTGCTCGCTAACTGCTCAGCAGCCAGAAAACAACATCATTCGCACCACCATTCAAGCTCTGGCGGCTGTCCTCGGTGGTACTCAATCGCTACATACCAATTCTATGGACGAAGCTCTTGCCCTGCCCTCAGAGAAAGCGGTGACCATTGCCTTGCGCACCCAGCAGATTATTGCCCATGAAAGTGGCGGCACCAATACCATTGACCCCCTCGGCGGCAGTTACTTTGTGGAATGCCTAACCAATGAGACAGAAAAGGCTGTCTGCGACTATTTTGCTAAGATCGACTCGCTGGGCGGCGTTATACCAGCCTTGGAGGCTAGCTTCTTCCACAGGGAAATTGCCGACTCAGCTTACCGCTACCAGCGAGAGATAGACAGTAAGGAACGTACCATTGTTGGCGTAAACCAATATACTATGGATGAGCCAATCACCATTCCTATTCTGCAGATGGATAAGGAAGGTGAGAAGCGACAGCTCGAGCGACTCAGCCGACTGCGCCAAGAAAGGGATAACGAGCTGCTTTCAACCAAGCTCGAAGCATTGCGCCAGGCTGCCCAAGGGAATGACAATCTCATGCCTTATATTCTGGAAGCTGTAAGCGCGTACGCAACTTT
>JACNFS010000142.1:2282-6045 GCA_014384515.1 Dehalococcoidia bacterium
TCGGTGGTTACGTCGGCCATTCCAGCTCACATCCGGATGTGCTCAACAAAGCCGAACAAAGTATGGCATCTGCCAAAAAGGCAGGGCTGCTAATCGACTATCACGTTACCAGGTGTGGTGACGACCTACAGCTAATAATGACCCACCAGCAAGGGGAGGAAAATGACCAAATTCACAAACTAGCCTGGGATACCTTCGTGGAGTGCACCGAGGTAGCTAAGAAGCTGAAGCTGCACGGTGCCGGTCAGGACCTTTTGGCTGATGCCTTCTCAGGCAACGTCAAGGGCATGGGCCCCGGAGTTGCCGAGGCGCAATTCGATGAGCGTGAAGCCGAGACTATCATCATCTTTATGGCGGACAAAACGGCATCCGGTGCCTGGAACCTGCCCCTATACAAGATCTTTGCCGACCCCTTTAACACCGTTGGCCTGGTCATTGCTTCCAATATGCATGGCGGTTTCTCCTTCGAGGTTCATGATGTCAAAGAGAGCAAAAAGATAACTTTCAATGCCCCCGAAGAGATTTATGATATGCTGATTTTTCTGGGCGCACCCGGCCGCTACGCCGTCAAAGCTGTCTACCACCGCGAAAGTGGCGAGATAGCCGCTGTTTCCTCCACCCAGAAACTGTCTCTAATGGCTGGCAGGTATGTTGGTAAAGACGACCCGGTGTGTATTGTCCGCTCCCAAGGAAAGTTCCCGGCTGTAGGCGAGATTCTCGAACCTTTCGCTTGCCCCAATATAGTTGAGGGCTGGATGAGGGGGTCACACCACGGTCCGCTGATGCCAGTAGCTGTCAACGAGAGCAATCCTTCTCGCTTTGATGGCCCACCCCGGGTGATCGCCGCCGGGTTTCAACTTTCAGGAGGCATGCTGGTCGGACCTCGAGATATGTTCGATGACCTAGCTTTCGACAACGCCCGGCAACAGGCGAAAGATATTGCTGACATACTGCGTCGCCTTGGACCTTTCGAGCCCCACCGTTTACCACTGGATGAGATGGAATACACCACCATGCCCGAGGTGATGAAAAAGCTTGAGGGAAGGTTCGAAAGCATTTAAGCGGCTAAGGAAAATGCCCAAGCTTCTCCTGGCTACTACCAACCAGGGCAAAGCCCGCGAATATCGCCATCTCCTTAAAGGCCTACCTTTTCAATTGGTCACCCTGGCGGAGGAGGGTATACATATAGCTGTGGATGAGAAGAACACGACCTTCGAGGAGAACGCCCGGCTAAAGGCTACTGTCTATTCCAACTTTAGCCACCTCATTACCCTAGCTGACGACTCTGGGCTTGAAGTCGATGCCCTTGGCGGTGAGCCTGGTATTCGCTCAGCTCGCTTTGCCGGTGACGAAGCCAGCGACGAAGACAAGGTTGAACGCCTTCTGGCTAGATTAAAAGAAGTTCCCTGGGAAAAACGAACTGCTCGCTTCAGATGCGTTATCGCTATAGCTAACCCGGAAGGAAGAACGGAACTCTGTCACGGTGAGTGTCGTGGCCTAATTGCTTTCGAACCTAAAGGCAACAACGGCTTTGGCTATGACCCGATTTTCTACTTCCCTGAACTTGACAAGACCATGGCCGAGCTCCCTCTAGAAACAAAGAATCAAATCAGCCACCGTGGCAGGGCCGCTCAAGAAGCATATCGAATGCTGGAGCAACTTGCGGAGAAAGTCAAAACATGACCGGACTTTCCGATACCTTTAATCGCCCCATAAACTACTTGCGTATGTCGGTGACCGACCGCTGCAACCTTCGCTGCATCTACTGCCTGCCAGCGGAGGGCATCCGCCTGTTGCCTCACGGCGAAATCCTCACTTACGAGGAGATTGACACGATTGCCAGGCTGGCATCTGAGCTGGGTATCAACAAACTCAGGCTCACCGGTGGTGAGCCACTGGTCAGGGTCAGGCTGCCCGAGCTAGTAGCCATGCTGGCTGAAATAGACACAATCGATGACATCTCCCTGACCACGAATGGTATTCTCCTCAAAGATTATGCCAGCGAGCTCAAACAAGCTGGCCTAAAACGGGTTAACATCAGTCTGGATTCCCTAAACGAGGACAAGTTTGAGCACATCACCCGCCACCGTAAGCTGAACGAAGTGCTCCAGGGCATCGAAGCGGCTAAGGCTTGTGGGCTTAATCCAGTCAAGATAAATATGGTAGTTATGCGCGGCATAAACGATGATGAGATTGTGGACTTTGCTAACCTGACCATCACAGAAGGCTGGCATGTGCGTTTTATCGAGCTAATGCCCTTCGCTACAGACAACCCCCCTGAGTGCCATTCCACAGGAGGTGAGACTGAACTCCACCCTCAATTCATGTCTGCTCAGCAAATAAAGGAGCGTCTCAACATCTTAGGGAAAATGGAAGCCTGCAAGAAACCTGTCACTGGCAACGGCCCAGCCAAATACTTTCGCTTCCCCCAGACTACCGGCACCATCGGCTTCATCACCCCAATCAGCGAGCACTTCTGCTTCAATTGCAACCGCCTGCGCCTTACCGCTGAAGGTAAACTCCGCCCCTGCCTCCTCAGCGACCAGGAGATTGACCTCCGCCAGCCACTACGGGATGGCGCCTCACCGGAAAAACTGAAACAGGTAATAACAGAGGCCATTCAGACAAAGCCCAGACAACACCATCTGCCCCAGGGAACCATCCCCAAGACACGCCGCATGTCCCAGGTAGGAGGTTAAACATGAGTTCATCCCCAGATATCCGCATGGTAGATGTCACCGAAAAGCCGGTTACCACCAGACAGGCCACAGCCAAAGGCAGGGTGGTGATGCAGGCTTCAACCTTAAGCCTGGTCAAAGAAGGCAACTTGCCCAAAGGAGACGTTCTAGCCGCTGCTCGTGTCGCTGGCATTATGGCCGCCAAGGAAACCCACCACCTTATCCCTCTATGCCACCCGCTTCTCATTGACAACGTCAGCGTTGAGTTCTCTCTGGATGAACAAGCCTCGGCAGTAGAAATCACGGCTGCAGTTAAAGGCAGCGGCAAAACCGGCTTCGAGATGGAGGCTCTGACCGCTGTTGCCATAGGTGCACTGACGATTTACGACATGTGCAAGCCTGTAGACTCAACGCTCCGGTTGGAGAACATCCGCCTGACAAGGAAAAGCGGCGGCAAAAGCGGCACCGTTGTACTAGAGTAGCCCAAAACTAATTGACTTACCCTAGCCGGCAGGGTATACTCTTAACACTATAGGCGTTGGGGGGTGTCCCATGAAACTATCCTGCCTTCAAGAGAATCTCAATAAAGGCTTAGGCATCGTTGGTAGAGCTGTAGCCACAAGAACCACCTTGCCCATAACTCAGAATGTCCTGATAGCCACCGATGAATCCCGTCTCAAGCTAGCTGCTACCAACCTGGAAATGGCCATTAGCTGCTGGATTGGTGCTAAGGTGGAGGAAGAAGGTGCCATTACCATCCCAGCCCGACTTCTCACCGAATTCGCCAGCTCTCTGCCCAACGACCGTATCGACATGACCCTTAGTCAGCATACCCTCCAGCTGAAATGTGCCCGCTTTGAGGCTCGAATCAACGGCCTTGATGCTGAAGATTTCCCGCCGATCCCTCAGGTTGGCGATGGTATAGCTACCAAGATTGAGGCGGAAGTCCTGAGAGAAGGAATCAGTCTGGTCGGCTTTGCCGCGGCCACTGAAGAGTCCCGCCCCGTGCTCACCGGTGTCCAACTTGAATTTGACGGAGACAAACTCACCCTCGCCGCTGCCGATGGCTTCAGATTAGCTGTCCA
>JACNFS010000080.1:0-4674 GCA_014384515.1 Dehalococcoidia bacterium
GGCTGCCCTGTGCTGTAGCGGTTGCTAAAGTCCTCCCTGGCAAGGAACTGAGCGACGGTGAACTTACTGGTGAGCTTGATGACATCATCAAGACCGAACTTACTGAACCATTCGCTCTGCCAGCGCACCTCCGTTCTATCCTTATCAACTACTTTGAAAAACTGCTTCATATAAGTCTCGGCGTTGGCCTGCACTTCTTCTGGAGAAAGCATGGGCCTTGTAGCTGACGCACCACTGGGATCGCCAATCTGAGCTGTCCAGTCACCAACAATGAGGACAACACGGTGACCTCTTTCCTGAAGCTGACGCAGTTTCCTCAAGCCAACCACGTGTCCCAGATGGATATCGGGACAACTTGGGTCGAAACCTTCCTTCAACCTCAGTGATTTTCCCGATTCGAGTAACTCTATCAGCTCGGATTCAACTATGGTTTCAGCTACCCCCCGCTTCAACAGCCACTTAAGCTCTGGACTAGTCATCATCGCCAACTTAAAATTCAAAGGTTAAAAGCCAAAATGACAAATAGAAATGCAAATATTGTTTCTTGCTCCTCAGAGCCAACCCCCAGAATTCCTTTCTGAGTCTTGACTGTAGTTTTGCATTTTGGATTTTAGCTTTTACACTTCCTCATTCGCTTGTCCAAGATCGCCCTTGCCTGCTCTACGTCTTTTCTTATTTGAGCCTTGAGTTCTTCTGCAGTATCGAAATGTTTTTCATCTCTCAGCTTGTCTAAGAGGTCAATCCTGAGCTTTTGTTCCCGTAATTCTCCTTCGTAGTCTAAGAGGTAAGCTTCCACCAAGCGCTTCCCACCTCCAAAGGTAGGGCGAACGCCAATATTGGTCACCGAGGGCAATGATTCATGGTCAATGTGCGCCACAGTAACATAAACTCCATCGCTGGGCAATGCCTGCTCTGGCTCCACATCCAGATTAGCAGTGGGGAATCCCAGAATCCTGCCTCGCCTGTCACCAGTCACAACTTGACCAGTGAGACTAAAAGGGCGCCCGAACAGCTTCTCCACCGTTTCCATATCCCCTTGAGCTAAGGCCACACGAACAGCACTGCTACTTATCACTTGACCATCAAGAACCACCGGTGGCACGACTTCAACAATAAAGCCCATTTCCTGCCCCAACAATCGAAGCTGGTCGGCGCCGCCTTCTCTATTTTTGCCCAGTGCAAAGTCAGGGCCAACTACCAGGCCACGCATCTTCAGATAGTCCTTAAGCAGGTGAACAAACTCCCGGGCAGTCAGTTCAGCTAACTGAGGAGTAAACGGCAAGGTGACAATCACGTCTATTCCGAAGCTTCGAAGCAGGTTGGTTCTAGTCTCCAAATTGCTCAGCCAGAGCAACTTGCTCCCGGGGGACAGCACCTTTTGTGGGTGAGACTTGAAAGTAACTACGCCTGTGAGCAAGTCCCTTTGTTGAGCTTCGTTTCTCAGATGAGTCAGCAAGCGTTGATGTCCAAGGTGAACCCCGTCAAACACACCGACAGTAAGCAGCGTTTCCTTTTGTGGTTTTACTTTGGCCAGCTCTTCTTCAATCCGCATAGCTGATTTTCACGCCCCTTACAGGACTATAAGCTAGGACTTGACTTCAAGAGGGGGGCTAGCCACGCTCCGCCCTACAGCAGCGGCTACGGGTCTTAGCTGAGACATAAATTGCTGGAAATTGCCGAAATTCAGCGACTGAGCACCATCCTTAAGAGCCAAGTCAGGATTAGGATGAACCTCGATCATTAGTCCGTCAGCCCCTGCGGCTGCCGCTGCCAGAGCCATGGGAGCTACCAGATACCACTTGCCGGTGCCATGACTTGGGTCAGCGATAATCGGCAAATGGCTGACTTTCTCAATGACTGGAATAACGCTTATGTCCATAGTATTCCGAGTATAGGTTTCAAAGGTTCTGATGCCTCGTTCGCAGAGCATGAGCTGTTGATTCCCCTGAGCCAGAATGTATTCGGCAGCCAACAGCCACTCCTGAACAGTGGCCGATAGGCCTCGCTTCAGCATCGCCGGCTTGCCACTTCTGCCGACTTCCTCAAGGAGATTGAAGTTCTGCATATTGCGAGCTCCTATCTGGAGGATGTCAGCATAGCTCGCCACCAGCTCTACTTCGTGCGGTGACATGACTTCAGTTATAACCGGCAACCCAGTCTCTTTCTTGATTTGAGCCAAAAGCTGGAGGCCGGGTTCACCCAAGCCACGGAAATGGTAGGGCGAAGTGCTTGGCTTGAAGACGCCACCGCGTAAGATAGTAGCCCCAGCAGCTTTCACAGCTTTAGCCGTTTCCAAAAGCTGCTGTTCATTTTCTACAGCGCACGGCCCGGCTATAACCACTATCTCGTTACCACCAATGGTCGTTCCACCAACCTTAACCGTAGTGTCCTGGGGATGAAACTCACGGCTGCAAAGTTTGTACGGCTTGCTCACCGGGATAACTTCATCAACCCCGGGGAGCATTTCCAGCATGTCGCGAAGCTCAGGAAAGGTTCGACCCAGCACTCCAATAATAGTGCGTTCCACACCTCGAGACAGATGCTCCTTTAGCCCAGCGGCCTCAATCCGCTTAATGACTCCAGCGACTTGTTCATCGCTTGAACCCAATTTCATCACTACAATCATGTTTTGCCCTCACCTATCCAGGGCCCATCGGCTTCTGATCTAAGCCCCTCCGCCCCCCTTAGATAAACGTGCACTATTTCCTCATTCTTTTTATCAGTATTGAATAACACCAGCACTCTCAGACAGCCGGGCACGCTACCAGGCACATTCATTTCATGCCCGCAGAGCAAAGCAACCTGCGTCCAGCCTAGCTCCCGAGCAGCCGCTGCCGGAAACGCGGCATCAAGGTCAGGAGTGGTGGTAAAAAAAACGCAAGCCACATCGCCTATCTCCACCCCGTTCGCTTCTACAATCTCCTGAAGCAATTCTTTGCTCGCAGCTATTATGGCCTGCCTGGTGTTTTCCGTCACCAGAGTAGCGCCTCTTACGCCCCGGCACCACAAATCGTATCTGTCCCCCCTTCACGATTTAGACTAATAGCCTACCCTATTTAGCGTTCATCGTCAAGAATTTCTTGCCTAACAACCAACTGCCAAGTGAACTAAGAACAGACATAGCGGTTATCTTGTGTTGAAAACGAGTATCGCGCAGGTTCATTAGGGGTCACAATGAAACAGCAGTTACCCTATTTGGCATCGTGGCAATTATTATCCTCGGTGCAGGGAGAAGACAAAGGTTACCAAGCTGGGTACAAGACTGGTTATGAATCTGGCCTAAGAAAGGGTGGTAGCAGTTACGACCTTCGAAACCCCACTTGTCAGGAGATGGAGGACTACCTAGCCCAGGATACTACAAGTTCCAAGACATATATGACCAGAAGAATTCACAATGCACACATCGAGCCAGCTCACAGACATACGACTATGGTTGCTTCGGTATCAGAAAGCTGCTGGCCCCGGAGTGGCGTTCCGGGCATGGTCAGCAAATATCGCTGAGCGCCGTCTTTCCCACGGATACGAATACCATTCTCATCGGTGACAGTCAATGATCTCGCGCCGCTATCTGTCCACTCACCTACCAATCGGTCGGGCATAGCTATGCTGATCCCCTGCGTTCCATCCCGTATAGTCGTTACTCTGACTGTTATGCTGACCTCACGAGCTTGACTCACCGTGCTTCTCCTACATACCTCCCAATCATTTTAGCATATTCCAGAGCTCCATGACACAAGCTAGGCCAAAGCAATCATACTCAGCCCACAACCAGCAATGGTTAGAAAAGCAGAATTTTGCTCAAATCAAGCGATGTTAAGCCTTTCAAGGCTTGCCAGTCTGTGATACAATAACCACAAAAGGCTGAGGGAGGTAGAATATGAAAGTTCGAGACGTTATGAACTGGAATGTGGTTACTGTGTCAAGCGACACCCCCATAATGGAAGCCAGGAAAATCATGGACGCACACAATATCCGTCGTTTGCCCGTAGTCGACAGAGGCAAGCTCGTAGGCATGGTAAGCAAAGAGCGCATAGTTCGTGCAGGCCCTTCGGCAGCTACTAGCTTGAGCGTCTGGGAAATCAATTACCTTATGGCAAAGATGACAGTTAAAGAAATCATGTCGAAGGATGTGGTCACAGTTTCTCCCGATATGTCAGTGGAAAGTGCTGTCGGTCTGGCACAGAGCAAAGGCGTAGGTGCTTTGGCAGTGCAGGAAGACCATAACCTGGTAGGCATAGTCACTACCAACGATTTCTTCTACAAAATCCTGAATCCGGTATTGGGAATAGGCGTACCGGGCGCTCGTCTAGTTGTCTCCAACGGCGCTGAAGTTAAAGCTATGAAAGAAGTTCTGGAGTGTGTTGGAAAGCAGCGAGCGAAGATAGTTGCCCTACATAGTATGCCACCGTTGGAAGGCAAAGAAGCCGACCTCTGCCTCCATCTTGATACTGAGGACGCAAGCCAAATCGTCAAGGACCTAAAAAGCAAAGGCTACTCGACAGAAATAGTAGAGCGATAGAGAACTGTAGCCTGGCTCCAAAGTAATCAATCAGTTCAGCGACTTTGAAGCTAATGTGGGTCAATGTCTTCATTGGCGCCATCTCGGTTGACCGTGTGCCCCCTCACCAGCGTAATCCTTCTCGTGCCCGATATGCCCCCGTTGACACCTATTGA